>JAFASD010000199.1 GCA_019244945.1 Acidobacteriaceae bacterium
ATACCGATGATCAACGAAATGCCTGTCTGCCGCAAAGCGCCACTCAGGATCAGGCCAATCACGTTTGAGCGAGTTGCCCCGAATGCTGTGCGTATCCCGATTTCGCTCGTGCGCCGGGTTGCAGAATATGCGGTCACCCCATACAGACCCACGGACGCCAGCGCAAGAGCTAAGAGGCCAAAGAGTTCAGCTAGTCGCGTAATCAGGATCTCATGCACCAAGAGGCCGCGTAACTGTTCTCGCATCAGCATCACTTTGACGACTGTAAGATTGGGGTCCACCGTAGCGAGCGTCCGATGAATTTGCGAGGTCAGATTTGGAAGATCGCCCGCCACTCGAATCATGATGCACTGAATGAAGTTGGATCGTGCCTTCCCGTCGTTCGCCCACTCGCCCGGTGAGATCTGCAACCGGGGCACGAAGAACATGGGTGGCGGGGTTGGCCGGCGCGGATTTCGAAACACAAGATTCTTTACAACTCCAACGATTTCGTAGTCGCGGCTCCGGTCCAGACCGCCGAGCCCAAAACGCTTGCCGATTGGATTCTCATTTGGAAAGTACAGATCCGCAAAAGTTTCGTTCACGACGGCTACATGCACAGAATTTGGGGTATCCCAGTCGTTGAAGACGCGCCCGCGCATGAGACTTGCGCCAACGGTATCGAAAAAGCTGGGACTGACACGATCCCACACCGAAGAAACCATGCGGGATGGTCGTTCCTCCAGCGTGACGCCCGATTGCCAGTTATTTCCCGACATTGGGCTATACAGTGCAAGCGCAGCATCGCGCACATTGGGAATTTGCCGCATACCAGCTTCGATCTGTTTGTAAAGCGCCGCCAACCTTTCCGGCTTATAAGCGCCGAAACCGGCGTTCACATTGACAACGAGGCTCTCCTCCATTTGAAAACCAAACTGCTGATTCTGGAGATTTCGCAGGGTCTGAATCATAAGACCCGCGCCCGAGAGCAGCACCAGGGAATGAACAGCTTGCAAGACAACCAGAGATTTTTGCCCCAGAGTGATGCGCGTTGTGAAACGTCCGACACCGGGCAGAGTGGATGTGTAATCTCGACCCGATGCCGCCAAAGCCGGGCCGATACCGAAAGCGATTCCAGTCAGCAGCGAGACGACAAGAGCAAAGACGAGAACCGAGGTGGATGGCATCGCGCTCACCGTACATGCTGCGCCGAGGGAAAAGCCCATCGAATTAGCAGTGTGGCTAATTCCCTAGCCACGATCAGCCCGGCGGCTCCGCCTGTAACAGCAATCACGATGCTTTCGGTTAACACATGCCGAATGACGCGGGAGCGTGGCGCACCAAGTGCGATACGTATTGAGATCTGAGAAGAATTGGCTGCGCCACGCGCCAGTTGCAAGTTCGCGAGGTTGGCACAGCAGATGAGCAGAACGAGCGCCGTTATCGCCATGAGAAGCCGCAGATCATGCTCATAGTTAGATTTCATCAACGCGACGCCACCGCCGGCCGGAACGAGCGCAATATACTGCTTCTTCAATTCCTGCTTTGCCGTTTCTGTTTGAGGCGGATCGTTCACAAGAAGCCATTGCCGCAACTCCACGTTCACCTTCGCTTCCAGGCGCTTGAGATCGGTTCCGCGTCTGATACGGCCGATGACGTACAACCAAGCCTCGTCATCGCGCGCGAGTAGATTGGCGTCAAGTAGAGAATTGAGTTTGTGGGCAGCAGGCTCGTCCGCAATGGGCATCCATAAATCGGGAGGATCGGGGCGCATCATGGCCCCGAAGAAACCGGGCGGGGCAATGCCGACGATAGTAAAAGTTGCGCCATCAATGATGTAGGCTGAACCAACGATGGAAGGATCCGAACCATAGTCCTGTTGCCAGGCACGAAAGCTCATGACGGCAACGGGCAGCGCGCCACGGGAATCATCCGCCAATGAGAGCAGGCGACCGGCAAAGGGACGAAGGCCGAATGTAGTGAAAAAGTTGCCGGAAACGAATTGATCGACCAGGGGCATAGACGCAGTGTTCGCTCCTACTCGGCGCACGCTAACCCTCCCCAAGCCACTTTGGAAAGCGGTCAGTTCCTCAAACTCAGGCGTATGATCCCGGATGCTTGTGTAAAGCGGATACGCAAAGGATGAATAGCGTCCCTGATATCCGCCGAGGACGCAACAATTATCGTCATCTCCGAGACGGATCAGCGTCTGCGGATCGGCGACCGGCAGAAACTTCAGCATGACCGCGTGGATGAGAGTGAAGATCGCGGTAGTGCCGCCGATGCCCAGCCCCAAGGTCAGAATGGCCGTGAGTGCAAAACCAGAACTCTTCCTTAGAGTTCGAATGGCATAACGAACATCCTGAACGGTCGACTCAACCCACAGCGTGCCACGCGCCCTACGGCATTCCTCCTTGACCTGCTCGATCCCTCCAAATTCCTGGCGTACACGGTGGCGCGCTTCGGCCTCGCTTAGCCCACGGCTCTTGAGCGCGGAAATCCTTTCTGCGATGTGAAACTGGAGTTCTCGGCCGAGGTCTTGCTCCAATTCGTTACGCCGCCACAAACGTGACCACCATGTCATCGGACGCCCTCCTCGGCCATATTCAGAATGAGGCCGACAGCCTGGGCTAATCGTCGCCAGCTCGCAGTCTGTGTGTCCAAATGCGCCCGCCCTTTTCGTGTTAAGCGGTAGAACTTGGCATCACGCCCGGTTTCCGTTTCCTTCCAATCGGATTTCAGCAGACCCCGATTTTCCAATCGATGCAAAGCCGGATACAGTGAGCCTCCCGGCACCTGAACAATGTCGCGGGAAATTTGCTGGAGCCGCTGAGCGATGGCATAGCCATGTACCGGCTGGATGGCAACAATCTTCAAAATGAGCAGGTCGAGCGTGCCTTGCGGCAGATCGGATCTCGGCGAGAGGTCAACCATAGCTTTAGCTTCTATCTATTGTAACGTATGATAGGTAGAAGCGCGATCTGTTGGTGATCGCCCCGGTGTTGCTGATTCGGAAATCCAAGCCTGTGAAACTAGCATTAGCGAATGAGTCCGCCCTCTGGGCAGGAAAACAACTTGGGTTCTGCTTTGACACGATCTTTCGACGCTCTGCGGAAACACGGGGTAGCTTTTTCCCGGAACCTTCACGGCGCAATCGCCGCATGCTTGCTTCTGTTCCTGTTCTTCGTCGCTGGAGGCACCGCGTTCCACGAATCCGCTACAGTTGACGAGGTCGCTCATGTAGGCGCTGGATTGAGCTACCTGCAGCGTCTTGATCTGCGTCTCAACCCGGAGCATCCGCCTCTCGCCAAAGTGCTCGCCGCCATACCTCTTGCGGTGCGCGGCACGCGTGCGGATTACTCGAGCGAGGCCTGGAACCTCGCGGCGGACTTCTTTCCGGCGTACGCCATGCAGTGGGTCTTCGGCGATGCCGTACTAGGCCGCTGGAATGCTTGGAAACCAACGCTGCTGTGGGCGCGGCTTCCGATGCTTGTCCTCACTTTGCTTCTCGGTTGGTTTGTGTATCTGTATGCAACTCGCCTCGGCGGCCGCTGGGCTGGGCTGCTGTGCTTGAGCGCGTATGTCACAACGCCGGCAATTCTGACGTTTGGCCCGCTGGTAATTACGGATCTCCCCGTGACCTTGTTTTCGGTGATCGCGCTTTGGCAATTCGGTGAGATCTGGACTGCGCCAACACACAAGAACGCCCGTCTGTTCGGGATGGCCCTGGGAACAGCGCTCCTCTCGAAGTTCACTGGGCTGTTGTTGCTTCCCGTGATCGTCGCAGTATTTATTCAGACGCGCTTCTGGCCGGCCCCGGCCGAACCGGTAGACAAAACAGAACGTAAACTCTGGCGGAAAACTCGCTGGCGCTGCGTTCTGCGCGGCATTGTCTGGTCCGCAATCGTCGTCTACGTAGCGTATTTCGTTCTTTCCTGGAACCAACCGAATGATGCCCTGGACCGAATAGGAAGTGGTTCGTGGGCGTTCCTCATCCGCAGGCCGCTGATGCCGATCTGGCTCTACTACCGTGGCCTTCTGCTCATGCTGCTGACCGCATCGCGCCCCACTTTCCTCTTTGGGCAAGTCCTTCCACATGGCGTGCCTTATTACTTCCCCATCGCATTTGCTTTGAAATCGACGCTCGGTTTTCTGCTGCTGCTCTTGCTGAACGCCGCGGTGGCCCTCGCCTTTCGAAAACACAAGGAAACCGCCATAACTCCTGCCTATCGCGCTCACTGGCGAGTTCTGATGGCTGGATTCTTCGTGTTTCTAGTTGTGTGTCTTCTCAGCCGCTTGGACATTAGCATTCGGCACTTCACCGTGCCGATTGTCCTGCTCATCCTGATGCTCGCGCCGCTGCCTCGAATGATGAGAGCTCTGCCGCGGCATCGACTGTTAGAAGCGGTAACGGTTGTCCTGGTTGTGGCTTGCTTCGCGCCCATTCTCGCTGCGTATCCATACTTCTTTCCCTTCGCGAATAGCTTGTCATTTGGTCGCCCGCTCTACTACCTTTTGAATGATTCGAACGTGACCTGGAACGAGGGTTTGCCTGCCCTCGAGCGCTTCGCAAAACAACAGCACCTCACGCAAGTTGAACTGGACTGGGCATCCCTTTCCGATCCGGTACTCATAGTGCCCGAGGCGCAGATCTGGAATTGTCAAACGCTCACGGATGCGGATGCCGGCCGATGGGTAGCAGTCGAGGCTGTGTCTATTCTGGATAATCACAACTGTGGTTATCTGCAGCAGTATCCACACCAGGCACTCGCCGGCGGCGCCATCTACGTTTTCAAGATTCCATCGCCCGTTCCTTCCATTGGCAAATCGAATGGTCCCCCGGTGCCAACCGGACAGCGCATCATGTGGGGAATGCCTTTCGATCTGCGCGCGTGGGCCATTAACGTCGAGCGTCATCCGGAACGGCTGCCATCTGAATTGAAGATATTAATGCAGAAGTTCCAGCAGCCACCAAAACAAAACGCCAAGTAGCAGTCTCGCTGGCTGGCGGCGACGCGTACCCCGGAAGTTCCTCAGCTTGCGACGCGGATGCGGATCTTCTCCGCAATTCGCTTACACAATACAAGTCTCAAAGGCCTGTTCCAGGCCCCGGATCGGCGGAGTATTCGCCGGAACAAACTCGTGCGAGAAAAAGCCCTGATACCCGGTATCGGCAATGGCGTTTGCCACGGCATGCCAATCCACTTCCTGAGAGCCATCCAGCTCATGCCGGCCTGGAACACCGCCGGTATGGAAGTGTCCGATATATGCGATGTTGTTCCGGATGGTGCGAATGAGATCGCCCTCCATGATCTGCATATGGTAGATGTCATACAGCAACTTGACTCGCGGCGAGTTCACGCGCTTCACAAGCTCGACGCCCCAAGCCGAGTGGTCGGCCATGTAATCGTGATGATCGACTTTACTGTTGAGTAACTCCAAATTGATGGTGACGCCTTTCTCCTCTGCATAGGACTTGATCTTGTTCAGAGCAATCGCGCAGTTTGCAAGGCCTTCGCCGTCGGGCATACCGCCTCGATTTCCAGAGAACGTGATGACGTTCGGCACCGTCGCGGCGGCGGCGAGGGTGATATCGTTCTTGAGGCTGGCTAGAACACGATCGTGGTTCTCCAGACGGTTGAGGCCGATCGGAATTGTGTTCGGCGGCGTCCCGGAAGTCATGGATGGCACGAGGCCGTACTTTTGAACCGTAGCGTATTGATCTGGTGTCACCAGATCCATGCCTTGCAGACCGATTCGTACGCACTCTTTGCAGAGATCGCCCAGGCTATACCATTTTTGATAAGTCCAATACGAAACGCCTTGCTTCAGGCGACCGCGCTTCGGTTGAGGATCGGTGAGTGCCGGATCTTCGATCGTCAGAGCGCCACCGGCAGCCATAAGCGATGTTAGCGCCTGCCTACGGTTCATGAGACAGCATCTTATCAAAACTTCCGAGGATTCAGCTAAGTTCTGGAAATTCAAAAACACCACTTCCGCCGCAGGGACCGACTTCTCGCTCTCGTTCCCCTTCTGATCCACTGCGCTGATCGCGTCGATAGGTCTTCCCATGCTCGACATTGTGATCGCTATAAGCGATCGTTTCAGTCGTCGAGATCGACGAAGAGAACACAGCCGGACTGACAGCCGTTAATCGCGTTGGCAATTCTTTCGACCCGGGCCACAAGGATTTCACGCTCGTTGCTGCTCAGGATTACGATAGCGAGTTTTGCGGCCTTCGAGGTTTTGCTGATACGGAATGCCCTGATCGGCCGTAATAAATACGTCGAATCCGGCTTCTTCCGCTGCGTCCAGCAGAAGGCCGCTTGAAAATGCTTTCCAGCCTTGAAATGCGACCGTGCGGATCTCGTGGTCGGGAATCAGAGTCCGAAGGTGGTGCGGCAGATTTTCATCGAGCAGAACCCGCACGAAATCAAGCGTGCGTGGGCAGCGGATCGGCGCTGCGCGCGAGAAACTCCAGAACCTCCCGGATCTGCTGTTCCGTTACCGAGGGAAACTCCTCTGCGACTTCGTGTACGTTTAGATCTTTGAGGTTCTTGAGAACTGCCGAGACCGGCACACGCGTGCCACGAAAAACCCAGGCGCCACTCACCTTGCCGGGAACGCTTTCAAGTACTGCGCATTGCGACCAGTCGACTGCGATCTGCGATACGGTCATGAGTCCCTGCCCTCGTTTGATCGTACACGCATCCCGTATCCCTGCAATAGAGGCTCTGACCCTCAAAACACCACTTCCGCCGCAGGCGCAGATTTCTCGCTCTCGTTCCCTTTCTGATCCACTGCACTGATTGCGTATCGATAGGTCTTCCCATGCTCGACGTTGTGATCGCTATAAGCCGGCAAATTGACCAGATCGGCTTGCTTTACTAAAGGCCCGGCATCGACGGAGCGGTATACATAGTAACCCTTCAGATCGGCTTCGGGGCTTCGTTCCCACGACACATCGATCGATTCCGGCGTTGCTAGGACCGTAACACCTGCGGGCACCCTCGGAGGAAACGTATCGGCATGAATCACACGAATCGGCTCTGATGCCAGGCTCTCCGCTCCGCCTTGCTTCGCGATCACCGTGTAGGTGTACGGAGTGTCCCATTGAGATGTGGTGTCCACGTACTCCGGTTTTTCTGCTGTACCGATCTGCGCCGCTGGCGTTTTCTCATTTGGGCCTTGCCGGAACACGTCGTAGTGCACGCCCGGACGCTCCTCCGCCCAAGTGAGTTTATATCCCTCTTTCGAGGCTTCCCATTTGACATCGGGTGGCTGAAGCGGAGGAACAATTTCGATTCGCCCGACGTTCGACCACTGGGAATAGTGATCGCTTTTCTTAATCGCCGTCCGGACCGCCACAGCAAGGCGCTGCCCTTGCCAGCCAGACACCGGAACCGAATCCTTCATGGGCCTCGGTTTCGGGTCGTCAGGATCGTTCGGAGGCGGAGGGTTCAAACGGAACTGTTGGGCAGAAGCAGCCCACCTATCAAAATCGAATGGATTAGCCGCGGCGCCAATACGCAGATCGATTTCCGAAAAACGCTTGATCGCCAGACTGTCTGTCGTGCGAATCGGAGTAGTGAACGTGACTACGAGGCGATCGCCGCGTTCCACCACCGCCAAATCGGTAACCGGGTTGGGAAGCTCGGGCGAGGGAGGGGCAATCGGTCCGCGGTATCCGCAACTCAAAATCGCGAGAAGAGAGAAGGCAACTGCAACCGCAGCAGCTCGCACTAGAGAATATACCTGCTCAGATCCTGATCTTTCACGATCTCCGCGAGCTGCTTTCGCACATACACCGCATCAATCTTGATGTTCTTCTTTTTCAGATCGGGACCATCGAACGAGATATCTTCCAGCAATTTCTCCATGATGGTCTGCAGCCTTCGCGCGCCGATGTTTTCGGTGTTTTCATTTACTTGAGCAGCCACGCGAGCGACTTCGCTCACCGCATCCTCGGTAAACGTCAGCTTGATTCCTTCCGTATCGAGGAGCGCCATGTACTGCTTCACCAGCGCAGACTTGGGTTCCTTCAGGATGCGCACAAAATCGCTTTCCGTCAAGGATTTCAGTTCGACTCGGATGGGAAAACGGCCCTGCAATTCGGGAATAAGATCGGATGGTTTCGAAACATGAAACGCGCCGGCCGCTATGAAAAGAATGTGATCCGTCCGGACGAATCCATGCCGGGTGTTTACCGTGGTGCCTTCCACGATCGGAAGAATGTCGCGTTGCACGCCCTCTCTGCTCACATCCGGCCCGTGCCCGCCTTCACGCCCCGCAATTTTATCGATCTCATCCAGAAACACAATGCCGTTTCTCTCAACTCGTTCGAGCGCGATCCGTGTCACCTGATCCATGTCCACCAGCTTTTGCTCTTCCTCTTGGATCAGGTATTCCAGAGCTTCCGAAACGCGCATGTTTCGCTTCTTCGTACGAGGACCGAAAAGACCGGGGATGACATCTTTCAGGTTGATGTCCATCTCTTCGACGTTGCCGTTGGTCGAAACTTCGAAGGTGGGTCCGCGTTCTTTAACATCTACTTCCACGGCTCGATCATCCAGTTTGCCGGCGCGTAACTTTTCGCGCAGCTTCTCTCTCGTGCGTTCCGCGCTCTCACTCGATTCCGGCTGCGGCGGCATCAGCAGATCGAGTAAACGCTCTTCTGCCTGCTGCTCTGCGCGATCCTCGACTTGTTCTAATCTCTCCTCGCGAACCATGTCGATCGCCACGTCCACCAAGTCGCGAATAATCGATTCCACGTCCCGACCCACGTAGCCGACCTCGGTAAACTTGCTCGCTTCCACCTTCAGAAACGGCGAATTTGCCAGCTTCGCGAGCCGCCTCGCAATCTCGGTCTTTCCTACTCCCGTCGGCCCGATCATGAGGATGTTTTTCGGCATCACCTCCTCGGCCATTTCCGGGTCCAACTTTTGCCGCCTTACGCGATTTCGAAGAGCAATCGCGACCGAGCGCTTCGCCTCGGCTTGTCCGATCACGTATTTGTCCAGCTCGCCTACGATTTCGCGCGGAGTCAACTCGTCGAGAAGAGGCGTTTCATCCGAAGATTGCTGTGGAAGATAGATCACCATTACGCCAGCTCCTCATAGGTGACGTTGCCGTTCGTGTAAATGCACACTTCGCCGGCAATTTTCATCGCTCTTTCCACTATCTCGCGCGCCCCTAGGCTCGTGTTTTCAAGCAGTGCAACGGCGGCGCACTTCGCAAACGGGCCGCCCGACCCGATCGCCGCGACGGGACTATCGGGCTCAATCACATCCCCCGTGCCGCTAACGATATACATGTTTTCGACGTCCGCAACCAGAAGTAAAGCTTCAAGATGACGCAGCATACGATCTGTGCGCCACTCCTTCGCCAGCTCCACAACGCTACGCGGCAGGTTTCCGCTATGCTGCTCTAGTTTCGCTTCGAAACGCGCGAACAGGGCAAATGCATCGGCGGTTGACCCCGCAAATCCAGAGATAATTTTCCCGCCGTAGAGACGCCGAAGCTTGCGTGCCCCACCTTTCAGGACCTCGTTCCCCATGGTGACCTGCCCGTCACCCGCCAAAATCACTTTGCCGTTGCGCCGCACGCATAGAATCGTCGTCGAACGGATTTTTCTGCTCATTCCGTAATTAATTTGAATCTTTATTTCAGCACACGCGCCCTGGTAGGGCGACTCAGCGCCGCCTCGCCGCTGTCCTGGTGCTGCGCCGAATTTGCGGCGCCATTTGCTTCCTTGGAGCAGTCAACGTTAAGACGCGGATTCAGCGTGATAAGGTCTGAAAGACGCGGAACCCGAAGGCATCTAGCGTTAAGGCCGGTAGAGTTGTGGACTCAGCCTGAGATACGGGAAGAGCGATCTCCTTCCAATATCCCGGGCCGGCTTCGACTGTGCCCCGAAAGGGACTATCAGAAAAATTGATGGCAATGAGGAGTTGTTCCTCGCCGGAACGGCGCAGATACGTAACGACGTGTTGCTCGTCCGAATTATGCAACCAGACAAGTTCCCCGTGTGTTAGCGCGGGATGCTGCTTTCGGAGTGGAATTACGAACGCATAGAACTTTGGGAACTGAGGCCGCTCGCTCGACATTTGCCAGATCACTTTCAGCGGCTCAAACAAAGCAGGCGACCGCGATTCCGTTGAATCTCCGATCTCCATGCCGTTATAGAGCACCGGCACGCCATCTATCGTGAACATGAGCGCTGATGCAGCCAACGCTCCCGGCAATCCATACCGTTCTGTCGCGCGTAATTCATCGTGATCGTCCGATACGCGCATGTGCAAAGCGCCTTTCGGGAACAGCAGCTTTTGCTGCTCGATAATGGTTTGCACGGAGCTGGCTGGTTTGCCATCCATCATCACATCGGTTAAGGCGTGCATGAGCGGCCAGGCATAGTCGATATCGAAAGCGCTCCGAAGCAGGTCGGGTTTCGAGGCCTCGGCCAGCATCATAATGTCCGGCTTGACGCGGTCCAATTCCACCCGAGCCTGTTCCCAGAAGTCCGTTGGGACTTCGCTCGCCGCGTCGCAACGGTAACCGTCCAGATCGAAATCCTTGATCCAGTAAACAAGCATATCGGTCATGTAGCGGCGTAGCTTCGGGTTCGCATAGTTGAGCGCCGCAACGTCATCCCAATCGTACGGAGAAATGATGTGACCCTCTTTATCGTGTTTGTAAAGATCAGGATGAGCCATCATCACGCTATCCCAAGACGTGTGGTTCGCGACCATGTCGATAATCACTTTCATCTGTCGCCGATGAGCTTCCAGTACAAGCCGGCGCAAATCCTCTTTCGTGCCGTATTTCGGATCAATGGCGTAGTAATCGCGAACCGAGTATGGGCTCCCGAGCGTGCCCTTTTTCTTCAACTCCCCGCTCGGGTGAATCGGCATGAGCCAGAGAATGTTGACCCCGAGACTCTTCAGCTCGTCCAGGCGCTTCGTAATCCCGTTCAGGTTTCCTTCTGGTGAAAACTCGCGAGGATAGATCTCATAAATGACTCCGCCCGTTAGCCATTCCGGCGAGCGCCGGGCGGGTTGATTTGCGAGCGTGGAATCGACCTGCTGAGCTATTGCCGCCGACCCTGAGACCAGGGCGGCCAGCAATGGAATGGCGCATGCAAAGCGCAGTTTCATAGTGCCAACAGAATACAGCAGCGGCGGCGCGAGATTCAGCGCTTGTGCTTTTCCACGTAATCGTTGATTGCTTTCTGCCACTGCTCTGCGCTTTTGCTATCCTTCTCGCCCAATTGCCTCACATGCCCATTCGCTCCTACATCCAGAGCCGTGCGTGTGTATACGACAGTAACTTTCGTATTCATTGCATCGACCGGCACGAAGTTCACATCGATTGTCGTCACTAGGGTGTCCGGAACGAAATATACATACTGAAAGTGGCGCGCCTCAAGATCAAATACAGTGTTAACCCAGATGCTTTCCGTCGAACCCTGCCGGATTGAGAAAACCGCTCCTTCTATGTCCTTTCCTGGCTGCGGATAAAAGAATTGCGGATCCCAATCGCCCTCGCTCCAGCCCCGTTCACCATTTGGTCCAAAGAGCGGAGCGGCGTCACGATATGCTGCGTGCACCGTCAGATCGAAGCTATTGCGCACATGAGCAAATACCTGCGGCAATTGTTTGCGTCCGTAACTGAGGTAGCGATTCCTATTTCGAAGCTTGCGCGGCCTGCGCGCCGGCAGTGGCGCTGGTCCCTTTCAGATACTTGTCAAACCAATCGACCGTACGCCGCAGCGCATCGATTTGGTTTTCTCGCTTCGAAAACCCGTGTCCCTCATTCGGGTAATAGTGAACGTCCACAACCCGTCCTTCCTTCTTCAGAATGTCAACGACCTGCTGTGCCTCTTCTCTCGGCACGCGCGGATCGTTGTCGCCCTGCAGTACCAGCAAAGGCGCTTTTTCACTGCGAATGTACGTAATTGGCGAATCAGCCTCATAGATCTTACGGTTCTGATCGGGATTTCCCAGTAGCGCCTTGAGGTATTCGTTTAACGACGGGTCGGAACTCTTGAGCATGCTCGACCAGTTGATAATTCCGTATTCTTCGACTGCGGCTCCCCAAACCTCCGGCGCCTTTCCGATCGCCATCAGCGTCATGAATCCTCCGTAGGACCCTCCGGTGATGCCGATCTTTTTCGGATCGACATAGCCCGTGCTCTTCAGGAACTCCACGCCCGCGAGTTCGTCTTTGAGATCGCCGCCGCCGAGATCCTGAAAATTCGCTTTTTGAAACTCCAAACCGTAGCCAGTGGAGCCGCGCGGATTGGGAGCGAGACAAATATACCCGCGCGAGGTCAATGCCTGCACTTCGGGGCTCCAGTAATCCACTCTCTGCCCGGTCGGTCCGCCATGCGGAACGACTAACGCCGCATTGCTTCCGTCGCGCTTCAGATTGAAAGGAATCCAAAGCAGGGCGGTGATGATTTTCCCGTCGAACGTCCGGTAATGGACAATTTGTGAGGCGGGCAGCGGCACCGCGCGCAGGCTCGCAATGGTAGAAAACGTCAGTTGTTCCGCATGCCGGTTCCCGATGCGGTAAATCCAAAGGTCGCCGGGCTGGTTTGACGCTTCGTGTGAAACGATCAGACGATCGCCCTGTGGTGCAAACTCGTTGGGATTGCCCGAGAAAAAGTTTAACCCGTGCGCAAGCTCGAGCTTTTCCGCCTGGTTGGTCGCGCAATCAGCAAGATACGCATCCGTCAACCCGTCTTCATTAATGACGTAGGTATAGCGCTTCCCGTCAGGCGAAAAGTTTCCTGAAAAAGCTTCCCACTTTGTATCAGTCGCCCAGGTGATCTTCTTCGTAGAGGTATCAAGTTGGGCGACATTCATGTAGCCCGCCTTTGCATCCGAGCTGAGCAGAAGCGTGCGGCCATCGGGAGCAAGCGAGCTGGCCAGATATCGCACCGTGCCATGGTGCGGAGTGAGGTTTTCGGCAGTTCCGGTCGCGACGTCTATGCGGAAAATTTCAGCATCGGTGAAAGGCGGATTTATGCGGTTTGCATAGATCGTCTTATCGTCCTTGCTCCATGCTACGACGGACCAGGAGTAACCTGGCTGGCGTTCATTGGTGAGCTTATGGACTTTATGCGTGGCCCAATCCAGAAGCGCGATATCGTACTGTGTACCCACTTTCGGCTTATACGCGAAGGCAATGGTTTTCCCATCATGGGACCAGCGAGGGTCCTGCTCGCGGATTGCGGGGGTGTTCGTCAAATTGACGGGCTCGCCTCCGCTGCTCGGTATGGCATAAAGATCGTAGAGCTCGTTCCCGGCGTGGTCCTGCTGGTAGACAATCCACTTGCCGTCGGGCGACCAGACTGCGTTCGATTGAACATCGTCGGATTGCGTGAGCTGAATAGGCCATCCACCCGAGGCGCTCACTTTCCATAAGTTAAGCCGGCCCGAAATGTCGCTTGTAAATACGACTTGTTGCCCATCGGGCGACCAGGCCGCGCCAAAAACACTCCGCGTGTAGTAAAGGTCGTCGATGGGAGCAGCCCGAGCCGCCGGGTTCGATTCGGAGACTACGGAATGCGGATCAGTTAGCGCGCGGTCATCCGGCCCGGACGACGCCCAGCACATCATCGCAGTCGAGAGCAATAAAGCTTTGACTATTCGCATTCCTCAGCTCCTTTTTCCCGAAGGCTTCCCCGCTCTTCGAGGCGTCGAAATTATAGCTCAATTGCAGCCATGCGAAACGGATTATAGTCCCGCGCTGAAACTTGTTGCAGTAACTGGAAATCATATATAAAGGCGGCAGGTAATCCCAACCAGGAGGATGGCGAGATGGCTTCGACAGTTTGGCGCGGTTACATCACTTTCGGTCTGATCTCGATTCCAGTGCGGCTTTTTCGGGCGGCGCGGCCCGAGCGGGTCAACTTGCGGCGCGTGTATCGTGCAGAAGCTCCGGAGGCGCCAGAGCCGCTCATTTCACGATCCGCACGCGTCGAAACAACTGCAGCCACAAGGTTCGACGCTACACGGCGCGCTGAATCATCACCCGAACCCGTTATCAACCGGGTCTCATCGCTAAGGCCAGAACCAATCCTGAGCCCCGTGAAGCAAGTCTCCGTTCGTAAGGGAAGCGAAGAGGTTCTTCCGGAGAGATCCGTGGTGAAGGGGTACGAGTACGAGAAAAACCGCTTCGTCGTCGTCGAACCCGAGGAACTGAAGAGCATCACGCCCCAAACCTCGGCAGGAATGGAGATTCAGGAGTTCGTCGAACTGGCCGAGATCGATCCCGTGTACTTCGAAACCTCCTACTATGTGAGGCCGGAGGAAGCCGGCGAAAAGGCCTATGCGCTCCTCTATCGATCCATGCAAACAACCGGTCTGGTCGCGCTTGCACAATTCGCCATGCACAGCCGCGAACATGTGGTGGTGTTGCGTTCTGGCAAGAGCGGCATGCTCGCTCACACCATGTTCTTCACTTCGGAAGTTCGGGCCGAGGAGGAATATCGCGCCGACCCAAGCTTGGTGAAAGAGAAAGAACTGGATCTCGCCCAGACACTCATCCGTTCGCTCGCCGCGCCGTTCGACCCGGAGAAATATCGCGACACTTACCGCGAACGCCTGGAATCCATGCTCGCGAAAAAGGTGCAAGGCCAGCCAGTTACCATCACAGAAATGCCGCAAAAACCGGCAGAAGTGGTCGATATCGCCGAAGCTCTTCGCAAGAGCTTAGCGAACCTGAAGAAACCCGCAGCATCGCAGTCACAGAAAACGGATCAAACCGGTGCGGCGGTTCCGTCGAAGAAACTGACGCGAGGCGCCGGACGCAAGTAAACATTTTGCGCAAGTAACCTGTGACGGGCCCGAGACGTACGGGCAGCCTGGCGTTTGGCCTTAACTCGCCAGCCGCGGATTAGTGTCGGTCGCCTTGCTTCCACATCCTGGGGTCGAACCGGAACGGCTCCGGCTGCCCGGGTCGGATGCGCTCAAATTGCGGATGCAATGGATTAAGCAGGTAATTGAATTCACCCCGTGTAACGACCGAGGGAACCCGGGCTACCGCGGAAGACAGAGATTTGAGCCATTTTGTTCCGATGTCGCGAAGAGCAAGAGGCGAAGGTTCTGCCGCTTCCCAGCCAGCCGGTAAGTCAGCTTCTGCTACTGCGTGAACGGATACATCATCCGGGATCTCCGCCGAAACAGCCACATAGCTCGGGAGCGGGTTTCGCGGTGCGACGTGCATCCAAATCTCAAGTTGCGCCAGCGAAAGAGATTGCGAGGTATACACGACACGATTGCCTCTGTGGTGCCATCGGCCCGGGCTGTATAGGCCGCCATCACCGGAAAACGAAGTATTGACGTAAATCTTTTTGCAGATCCGCCATACCTGCATTCAAAGGTGAATTCCGTTTTCGAGCGCCGATAACAACTCATGCACGTGCTCTACTTCATCGGGCTCGCCATTGTATGCGACCTGCAAGGGGCTTCTGTTGCCGAGGAGCGGATTTGCTTCCTGAAGCCATTTCATGGCATTAGCCTGTCCGTCCAATGCTACGGTCGCATGCGCGACGACCTCCGCCGTCTTTGCCACCCTGGGGTCCATTGCGATGTGCGCCATAATGAGCTCTTCTCCATTGTCGACTATTGCTTGCAGGCGCCGGTCGCAAGTAACAATCCTGTTACAAAGCGAAAACAGTACAGCTTCAGCGGCGCGTAGTCAGACGTTTTTCTAACGACCTTCATCCCCTGTTAACTTTTCGTCCGTATAGTCGGTCCGGTTGTATCCCACACAGCCTATCTAAGGAGAACTATGCACCCTGAACAACACGCAGGGAGGGTCTGGCCGCAAGTCACAGCCACTCTCACAACTGCCTCGTTTCTGATCTCTCAATTACTCTTACCGGTCCCCGCCAGGGCCCAGTACCACAATGACTTAAACACGAGAACACCCATCAGGCACGTCATCGTGATCATCGGTGAAAATCGAACCTTCGATCACATCTTCGCGACTTACAAGCCCACGAGCGGCGAAACAGTGGACAATCTACTGTCCAAACAGATAATCAATGAGGACGGCTCTCCCGGACCTAATTTTTCGTTCGCCGTTCAGAACTCTGCGATAGACACTCACGATGATGGTTACCAAGTAAGTCCTATGGATAAGTCGCTTTACAACACGCTTCCACCACCGCTTGCCGGCGGCCCCACCAAGCCGTATTTTTCTACCCTCGCAGAAGCGGAAGAGGCTGAGAACGGCCTTCCCTCCGGTTACTACAAATATCTGACGACCGGCGGCACAGGACAAACGAAAGGCACTCCAGATCAACGAATCCTCAACGTCAACGATCTGCCCCCCGGACCCTTTCAGCTCACTTCATTTTCATTTCCTTATGATGCCTATGCCGCAAGCCCCGTACACCGCTTCTATCAGATGTGGCAGGAACTGGATTGCAATGCCTACTACGCAGACGAATGGAATCCGAGCGGCTGCAAGGGCGACCTTTTCCCTTGGGTAGAAGTGACCGTCGGCGCCGGAACGAACGGTAAGCCGCAGCCGAAGAATTTCAGTGACCTCTCCACCCGTGAGGGCTCAACCTCCATGGGTTTTTACAACGTGCTCCAAGGCGATGCCCCATATTTGAAGGAATTGGCCGACACCTATGCGATGAGCGACAACTTTCACCAAAGCGTCATGGGTGGTACCGGAGCCAACCATATCATGTTGGGCACGGGCGATGCCATCTGGTTCAGCGATGAAAGCGGGTACGCCGCCGCCCCGCCTCACAATCAACTGGTTGCGCAGGGAACCAAGAACGCCGGCGTTGTCGATGAAGTTGAAAATCCCAACGCGGCGCCCGGCACAAATAACTGGTATACCGAAGACGGGTACGGTGGGGGCTCCAATGGTTCTCCCTCTTACGGCGGCGGCACCTATAGTAACTGCTCAGATTCCGACGCGCCCGGCGTGACCTCGGTTTTGAACTATCTCAGTATGCTGCCGAACAGGATCGATCCGAACTGCACGCCTGGACACTACTATCTATTGAACAACTATAATCCCGGTTACTTCGGCAATGGCGTGAACGCTTACACCGATCCGAACGACAAAAATACCGTGTTCACGATTCCGCCCTCGAGCGTGCGAAACATCGGTGACGCTCTACTCGAGCACGGAGTCACATTCAAGTATTAC
>JAFASD010000059.1 GCA_019244945.1 Acidobacteriaceae bacterium
AACTCAATGACCACGTCTGTGCCGCGGCAAAAGGCCACTCCAGTTTCGGAGATAACCCGGCTAACACACGGCTTGCTATGAACTCTGGCAATGCCTGCAATTTGTTTGCGAATGGCTGGATCGTCGTTGAAATCGTAAACGCGAAGAATCTCCTGCAGTGCTTCGCGGCCACCTTCCACAATCGAAAGATAGTTGAGAGAAAGATGTGAGATCAGGCGCCATTGAACACTCTTCCGCATGGGGTGACGAGCGGTTTGCGTCGGCTTGCGAACACATCGAACGCGCACAAGCCCAGCGCCTTCCGTCTCTAACTCGCCGAATTCTCCCGATAGCTTTATTCGTGAGGCTTGGTCGCGATTCGTGCACGTTACGTGGACCGTCAACATATCCACCGCCGGCACAGCAGGTTTAAAATCCAGATCCACAAGCGAAAGATACACTTCGGTCCCGTTATCATTCTTGCGGAACGAAGCGCGCCGGTGGCTGTACCAGAAACGCTGCTGGTCTTCATCCCGGCCGTGGCGCAGAGCATAAAAAGGGAGGTAGACCTTGGGCTCCTCTTCGTAAGAGTTCATCGAGGCAACCCGATCGACCGAGTAAACTTCTGTGTTCAGTTGCCGATGCTGATCGGGAACGATCCGATATTCCGTCTTCGTATGCGAAACGCGAATGGGCTCGGCAATTCGCTCGAAGAGATTGATCATCGGAGTGCAGCCAAGCTGAAAGGTGCTGGCCGTAACAGCCTGTTCGAGAGCAGTCAAGCGATGCTTGTAATCCGCTTCTGTGAGAGAAATAGCGATTTCAAAGGCATTCCCGAAATCGTCGAGCGCGATCCGATTCAGGCCAACTAAGTCAAAGAAGAGAAATTTCTCCGGAAAACTGAAGTACTCCTGCAGAAGCCTGTAACCCAAGAAGCTTCGATCCGAATACGGCAGAACGCCTTCATGCACATCGAATCCAACTTGACGGAGGCTGCTGGCAGGAAGGATTACCTGTGCTCCATTGCTGGCCGGTAACGCACGCAAAGACACTCGTAGCGTATTCAGAAAAAGAAACTCATATAGCGTGTAGACGGCAGCGCTCTCTCCATCCAGGTAGAAGCGGATGGAATCGAGCGACAACTGTGAAAGCTTCAAGCTGCCGAGGCATTCCATCTGAATGCGAATAACGGCAGCCACATCCGCTGCTGGGCCTGGAGACGCGAACCGACTCGTCGTCGAGATAGACGCCCCCGTCACGCGTATGGGCCAGAGTTTAACAGGATAACAAGTCCGGAAAGAACACACGTTTCCCTCATCCGGCTTGCTGTGAATCCTGGTTCCGCTAGGCACATCAACAGCGGCAGTTACGGAGCTTTGTGCCAGATCAAGATGGAACTGGACGATAGCTTGAGGCGGAATCGGCTTCAGATAATGAGGATAGAGGACATCCAGGAGAGACTCAGTAATCTCTGGAAATTCATCATCCAGCTTGTGCCGCACGCGCCCGGCAAGCAGGGCAAATGCTTCAATCAACCGCTCAACGTGCGGATCTTCGCATGTATTCGTATCAAGCAGCAGTCCTCCCGCCACGCCGGGATATTTGTCCTTAAATTCAGCAGCCATTTGCCGAATGAAGGTCAGCTCTTGCTGATAATAGGGCAGCAACTCGTCTTTCATCAGCCTGCTCCCGAAACTGCGAAGCGACGCAAATCTCTCGCAAGCGCCGCGCTGAATAATACGGGCTCCCGTCGCAAGCCGATTTTTAGAATTGCTTCAATATGCAAGCGTAGAACCGGATTGGCCGTGTTCGGCTCGTGTAGAGTAACGCTCACTTGGGTCAGGCGTGGCTCGAACTGTCGAATCGCACGTTCGACGGAACGGCGCAAGCGCTCCTGGTCGGCGCCGTTCGTCAGGTTCAGAGAAGTGAAATCGGCGATTCCAAAAGTGAGTAGCGAATTTGTTGGCTCGTCGAAACTCGGATCGAAGTCTTCTTCCGCTCGTCGCGTGTTGAGCAGCGCGGTCAAATCCCGGCAAAGAGACTCCTTTAACGATCTCATGTACTCGAGCGAGTTGGGATGTAGTTTCGCGTTCGAGGGGCTTTGAGTCAGCCGATCCAACAGAGAAAAAGCCATGGAAGTTTATTACGCTCGGCGTCGATCAGGATTATTCGGCGCAACTCAGCGCCTGCCAGGGATCCAGCCGGCAGAGGCGTTCATAGAGTTTTGCGGCGCGTTCAGGATCGGCAGCTTCACCGCGTTTATATAGCTCGTACAAGCGAGTCCAAACGCCCCCAACCATGTCGGAAGTCTCCCATACCTCGAGTTGGAACTTATCGATTTGTTCCGCCAGTTCCTCGAGAATTGTTCGCGCCAGGCGCTCCCGTTTACTGGCCAGACAAACCTCAGCTAACAGCAATTTGCGCTGAAAGCGATTGCGCCCGCTGGTCTCGTTCGCTGCCAGCCTCATCATCTCAGCAAGCCCCGTATCCACTTGGCCCGAGCGGACCAGCCGCTCAGCCTCTTGCCAGGACGTCCCTATTGCATTTTGGGGGCTTTGCGAGCTCCAGCCGGTCAGGGGCAAACGTATGGTCATTTGCTCGGCGCGCGAAAGAGGCTGATCGCCATTATCAGCTGAGATAATCGCAGAAACATTTGGTTCCTGCTGACGTTTTTTCTCCAGGAGATCCGAGATTTCTTGCCGGATCTCATTCATCGCCGCTCTGAAGTCCCTCAGACTTGGGCCCACCTCACCGAATTTTTCGTCTATTACGCGCTCGAGCTCCTTGAATTCCCGATACGCTTGCTCGAACTCCGAATTTAGCTCTTCGTAGTCCGCGCATTTCGTCTCTTTGAGAGCGCGATAAAACATGTCCAACGAGGTATGTCCAGCCGCCAGAGCTGCATCGTATGCGCTCTTTTTAGGGGCGTCGATTTCGCCGTCCGGTGCGGTCCAACTCGCTTCCGCACCCACCAATCGCGCGTCCCGCAAGTTCAGCAGACTGTAATCACTGCCCTGATCCGAGCGGCGCGTGAGCGGAACCTCAATGATTGAATCGACAAGCTTCTCATTCATCCACTCGAAAGGAGCTGACCGATCCTGAGGTCCCTCCTCAATCGGAGGAAAGAGTCCTGCATCCCAAAAACGAACCATCAGCTCGCGCACCAAATGCAACCCCTCGCGGAGACCGAGAAACCCATGCAGCTTTACGTTCGCTTCGGTCAACCACATCGCAAGCTGCAGATCCTTCGATCGGGACTGCAAGAGGGCGGTCGCCAGCTGCTGCACCAACGGCCACTCTGCGCGTTTCCTGTCTCGCCTCTGCCATTTGCCGGTATTGAGACCATCGTCAGCGCGACGCGCTTCTTTGATCCGATCCCATTCCGGAGTCCAGCGGAGGTCTTCTCCTGCCGGCCGATCCGCCGAGATCGGATCAAGAAGCTCCTCGATAGTTAATAGCGCCGTAGGCATTCGAGCGCTCACTGAACGCTAGCCTTCGGGGACCGCTATGCGGCCGCTCCCTGCGTGACGTTCCATTTAGTGGCGACATTTCCGGCCGCTTCGCCGGTTTCTTTCTGTTTCGTGAATGTCCATTCGATAGCGCCGAAGGTCATTTTCACCGTCTCCGTCGGGAACTGGTTTGTGCCATTCGGGTCGCCATT
>JAFASD010000062.1 GCA_019244945.1 Acidobacteriaceae bacterium
AAGGAGTTTCTGCTGGGCTACTGGATTGTGGACGTAGAGACGCCGGAGCGGGCCTACGAAATTGCGGGCCGAATTTCGGCCGCGCCGGGACCCGGCGGAATACCGACCAATATGCCGATGGAAGTGCGGCAATTCGCAATGGAGCAAGAGTCATGAAATACATTTTGATGATGCATGGAAAGAAGGCTGATTGGGATGGATACGCCCGGTGGTCGAAAGAAGATTTGCAGCGGAACGTGGAGTTTATGCGGAATTTCAGCAAAGAACTTCATGACAGCGGTGTGTTCGTAGACACGAAAGGGCTGGGCTGGCCGCAAGAGGCGAAGATGGTTCGCGCGGGTAGCGACGGAGAGCCGGTCACCGATGGCATATTTCCGGAATCGAAGGAGTTCCTTGCGGGGTATTGGGTGATCGACGTCGAAACTCCCGAGCAGGCGTACCGAATTGCTGCTCGGGCGTCAGCAGCGCCGGGAGCGGGCGGGGAGCCGGCGAACATGCCGATTGAAGTAAGGCAAGTGCTCAACAGCCATAGCGATTTGGGATTCTAATACGGGCTATCGGAGCCGTGGCATTAGACGAACAATCGTCGGATCTTCCGATCGGGCAGCTGTTGCGGGAACTAACGCCGCAGGTGCTCGGGATTGTGGCGCGACGATTTCGCGACTTCGCCGCGGCAGAGGATGCGGTTCAAGAAGCGTCGATTGCGGCGGTCATGCAATGGCCGCGCGAGGGTGTTCCCGAGAATCCGCGCGCGTGGTTGACGCAGGTTGCATTCCGGAAGATGACGGACCGCATACGCAGCGAAGCTGCCCGGAGGCGACGCGAGACGGAACTTTCGGAGGAGGCAGCACGTGAAGCGGAGATTGAGTTAAATGTTGCGGCGGAAGGAGACGACTCGCTCGTTCTTCTTTTTATGTGCTGTCATCCGGCGCTTACGCCTGCTTCGGCTATCGCGCTGACGCTGCGCGCTGTGGGTGGTCTCACCACGGCCGAGATTGCCG
Organism: Acidobacteriaceae bacterium; assembly: GCA_019244945.1. Taxonomy (GTDB): domain Bacteria; phylum Acidobacteriota; class Terriglobia; order Bryobacterales; family Bryobacteraceae; genus Bog-105. The sequence continues at coordinate 1,002 of JAFASD010000062.1, forward strand.
GCGCATTCCTGGTTCCGGAGACGACGATGGCGCAGCGAATCAGCCGGGCGAAGCAGACCATCAAGGAATCGGGCATTCCCTTCCAACTGCCGGATGCTGAAGAGCGTGGATCGCGACTGCGATTGGTGCTGCACGTGTTGTACTTGATTTTCAACGAAGGATATACGGCCAGTTCAGGATTACAGCTGCGGCGCGCCGATCTCTCACACGAGGGAATACGGCTAGCGCGCATGGCGTTCCGACTGCAGCCGGAGAATACGGAGATTGCCGGCTTGCTGGCGCTGATGCTGTTGACCGATGCGCGCCGGCTTGCTCGAACCGGTTTGAACGATGAATTGATACCTCTCGGGCAACAGGACCGGGCGCTTTGGGATCGAGCGCAGATTGCAGAAGGGGTCGCGCTGCTTTCGGCCGCGTTGCCGAAAGGCTCCGTGGGTCCCTATCAATTGCAAGCGGCGATTGCGGCGGTTCATGATGAAGCATCGCGCGCCGAGGATACGGATTGGCCTCAGATCCTGGCGCTTTATGAGTTGCTGAAACGCATGTCGGAAAATCCGATGGTGATTTTGAATCACGCAATCGCGGCGGCTATGGTGCATGGCCCGAGGGAAGGTTTGCATCTGCTAGACGCGCTCGAGGGGGATCGGCGAATTGCGGAACATCATCGCCTGGATGCTGTTCGGGCACATCTGCTCGAAATGGCCGGCGATGCGCGAGAGGCCGCGAGACACTACCGGGCGGCTGCGGGTAAGACGGTGAATCTTCCGGAACGGAATTATCTTTTACTGCAAGCGGCGCGGCTGGATGGGGGGGATGGATGATTCGTGACAAGGCTCGGAGGATTGGGCGTTCAAGGCTTCGGGTTGGCGCCGCTTGGTTTATCGGGCCTGCTCTCCTGTCTGTGCGTATCTTCTAAGGCGCTCAAGTACTGCTCCAGAGTGGCATCCAAGCGCTTGTAGAGAAGCTGATAAAACCCGTCCGCTCTTTCTCCGGCCTGTTCCTGCGCCAAACTGCGGATGTATTCGAGCCGGTCTTCCGGACGCACGGCAATGGGCGGATAACCGCCGCGAATAAGAATGAGGTTCATTAGAAGCCGCGCGGTGCGTCCGTTTCCATCGTTGAAAGGATGAATATCGACAAGGCGGCGGTGCGCCGTGAATGCAGTCTCCGCCGTGTTGGCTGCCGTTCGCAGCCAGGCAGCAAAGTCGGTCATTAAGGCGGAGATTTCTGCCGGAGATGGAAACGTGTAACGCCCCGTTTCAGTGGGCGTATAACGAACGCGATCGGCGTAGCGCCCGGCAATCTCCGGGTCCGAACGCTGCACAACGAGCTTGTGCAGGTTTCTCACGTCGCCTTCTGTCACGGGTGCGGTCTGCCGCGCCAGTTCCCGCACGTAGCGGATTGCATAGTAGTGGTCAACCGCTTCCAGATGGTCTTTAAGCGGTTTGCTGCTGACAGTGATGCCCTTCTCAATGACAATCGAGGTTTCAACTTGCGTCAGGGTATTGCCTTCAATCGCGTTAGAAGTGTAGGTAAGCTCGATGTCGTAATAGTGCTCAAGGGCGGCCAGAGCTTTTGCCGAGAGAGGTCGCAATTCGTCAAGTCGCTTTTTCTTTGCGGCGATGGAGGTCAGAAGGTCATCCATGACGCCCTACGAATACCACGGCGCAGGCATGGAGCAAAGCACGAAACGGGCAAGATTAAAGGGCTCGTTATTGTTTTTGCGGCCTCGCGAGTAAAGCTGTCAAAAGAGGGTGAAGCGCCGGTCCAAAAGGATTCGCTACCGTAACGCCTCGCCACGTAAATCCTTCCTGGAGATCCTCTGACAAGAGCAAGCGACAGTCGGCTTCTGCAGCTGCCGCCAGAACGACGGAGTCCCAGATTGTTAGGTTATGGCGGGTGGCCAGATCGGTCGCGTTGACCATTACCGCAGCGGATGTGTCTGCTATAGGATAGGCGTCGCGCCAACTCAGCACGGCAGTCTGTGCACGTGCCGGCCGTCGCTTGGCTTTTCGGACGAGCACATTGAATAGCTCGCCCAACGTCTGCACCGGGAGTACGACATCCCCGGCGGGAAGTCGTTGAATCAGATCTAGCGCGTTGTCTCGCATGGTTGTTCCGTTTGTGCCTTCGGCATAGGCCAAGACGTTCGTGTCCAGAGCGACCTTCATGGGGCATCGTCGTACAGCTCGTCACGCCTCCAGCGGCCGATGTTCGCCGGCCGTTCTGTTCGCAGGCGGGCAATCAGGGCGGAACGGGCCGCATCTCCGGTACGGTCATCGCCGAGGATAGGCGTGACTCGCGCCACAGGCTTGCCGTGACTCGTCACGATGACGGTTTGGCCCTTTCTCACAGTTCGCAATAGTTCCGAGAAGCGTCGGTTAGCATCAGCAGCTGAAAAGGCTTTGTTCATTTACGTCGGGGTAGTGTAGTGATATTCACTACATCCAGCATACGCGATCCGGATCAAGACAATCTCGTTTTCAACTATGGCCAAGAGCCTGGGTTTTTCAGCGTCCTGCAATAGGCCATCAAATCCGACGACCCTGTTGACACTTATTCCGGACGAATTCCGAACGCCTGGTATAACTCGGCCGGCCGATATAAGTCTCCCTTCTTCATGACCAGAGCGACATGGCGAATGTCGCTGATATTCACTGTGGGGTCTCCGCTGACGAGGATCATATCAGCGTACTTTCCGGCGGTTATGGACCCGAAATCCTGATCTTTGTACATGACCTTGGCGGCTTCGAGAGTGGCAATACGAAGCACCTCAGCTGGGGAGATTCCGGCTTCGCTATAAATCTCAAGCTCACGATCGAGAGCATAGCCTGAACCCATGTCGGTGCCGGCAACGATCTGGACACCGCTATCATGTAGCTTCTTTACCATCCGGACCATGTTTGCGTAACAGGCGCGGTACTGCCGGTCGATCACAGGATCAGTTGCAGTCAGGGCGCCGCCGCCCGTCTTTGAGGCGCGCTGCACTTGGACCGGCAGACGATCGAACATTGCGAGATCAGATTTCGCAACCTGCCCGGGTCTGTCCAGATAGGTGTCCTCCCAAACGGCCATGGTTGGGTCAACCACTGTGTGATGCTGCTTCAGAAAAGCGATGAAATCATTTACGGGCTGAGAGTCTAAATCAAGATCGCCTCCGCGTTTGCCTGGCTCGATAAAGCGCGCGGGAGTTCGGGTCTCCTTCACATCAGGCATGAAGTTGAGGAAGATGAAGTTCATGTGTTGGATC
>JAFASD010000129.1 GCA_019244945.1 Acidobacteriaceae bacterium
TGCCGGTCAATTGAAACCGAGGCCGCCAAGCCGCGCGTTTGGAGATCGCTGGCCACGTCCGCGAGATCCGGCAGTTGTTTGAGCCGGTTCACGAATTGCGCGGTGTATTGGCTCAGCTCATTAGAATCTGGATCTTCCAGGCTGTATTGATACTCGGTCCTGCTTACGATGTCCTCGACCGTCAAATCCTGGACCGGCTGCATATAAAGCGTGATTCCGTCTACTTTGGCAAGCTCCGGCTGCAAGCGGCGGATGACGTCGGAAGCGCTCATGTTTCGCTGGGCCAAAGGTTTTAGGTTGATCTGAATGCGGCCCGCGTTTAGAGTTGTGTTCGTGCCATCTACGCCTATAAATGACGAAATGCTTTCGACTGCAGGGTCCTTCAGAATTACCGCAGCAAGACGCTGTTGTTGCGTGGACATTTTGTCGAAGGAAACGCTCTGATCGGATTCGGAAACAGCTTGAATTTCTCCTGTGTCCTGAACCGGGAAAAATCCTTTCGGAATGACCATGTAGAGAAGAACGGTAAGCGCCAACGTCGCTGCCGCGATCGCGAGAGTGAGATTGCGATGTTGGAGCACCCACTCGAGTGTTCTGCCGTAAAAGGCAATCGTTTTCTCGAATACTTTTTCGGAGGCTTTGTAGAAACGGCCTTGCTCGGATTCTTTCTTGTGGCGTAGCAGCTTCGCGCAAAGCATTGGAGTCAACGTCAGAGACACGACAGCGGAGATGAGGATCGTCACTGCGAGGGTTACGGCAAACTCGCGGAATAATCGGCCGGTGATGTCGCCCATAAATAAGAGCGGAATCAAGACGGCTATCAGGGAGACGGTCAGCGAGATGATGGTGAAGCCAATTTGCTCGGCACCTTTGAGCGCGGCTTCGAGGGGCGCCTCGCCTTCCTCGACGTAGCGCGTGATGTTCTCGATCATGACGATCGCGTCGTCGACGACGAAGCCGGTCGAAATGGTTAAAGCCATGAGCGTCAGGTTATTCAGGCTATAGCCGAGCAAATACATGGCGCCGAAAGTTCCCACTAGCGATAGCGGGACAGCGACGCTCGGAATAAAGGTGGCCGCGAGATTTCGCAAAAAAACGAAGATCACCATCACGACCAGGGCAATACACAACATCAGCTCGAATTCCACATCCGAGACGGATGCGCGAACAGTTAACGTTCGGTCCGTAAGGATTGCTATTGCGATGGAAGAAGGGATCGTGACTCTCAGCTTCGGAAGCAGAGCTTTGATTCGGTCGACAACCTGGATGATATTTGCGCCAGGCTGGCGCTGGATGTTGACGATTACGGCAGGCGTCTGGTTCATCCACGCGGCTTGACGGACATTCTCGATTCCATCGACCACTTTGGCGACATCCTTCAACATCACGGGCGCGCCGTTTCTATAGGCAACGATCACCTGGTTGTAATCCTGCGCGGTTAACAACTGGTCGTTATCATTGATCTGATAACCCTGGTTAGGACCGTCGAAACTGCCTTTTGCCGAATCAAGACTGGCGGCGGTCAAAGCGGTGTGCAGGTCTTCGAGATTCAAACCATAAGAAGCGAGTTGAGTCGGATTAGCTTGAATGCGGACGGCCGGTTTTTGGCCACCACTGATGGTGACTGCTCCGACGCCGGACAATTGTGAAATTTTCGCGGCGAGCCGCGTGTCCGCATAATCTTCCACCTGCTGCAAAGGCATCTTCTTCGAGGACAGAGCCAGCGTTAAGATAGGCGCGTCTGCCGGATTGGTCTTGCTGTAGATAGGCGGAAGCGGCAGATCGGCTGGAAGGTAAGTTTGAGCGGCGTTGATGGCTGCCTGAACCTCTTGCTCCGCAACGTCGATGTTGAGGCTCAAAACAAACTGAAGCGTGATCACCGAAGCGCCTTGAGAGCTCGTGGAGAGCATTTGGTTCAAGCCCGGCACTTCGCCGAGTTGACGTTCGAGCGGAGCGGTGATTGCGGAGGCAGTCACATCCGGGCTGGCGCCCGGATAAAAAGTGACAACCTGCATAGTCGGGTAATCGACTTCCGGCAAGGCCGATACCGGGAGTTGCTTATAGGCAACGATACCTACGAGCAGAATCGCGGCCATCAACAGAGACGTTGCAATCGGCCGCAGAATGAATGGGCGCGAAGGGTTCATTTGCTCCGGCCAGGATTGGGCGCTGCGCTTTGCTGCTGCGCTCCCTGCGCTTGCGAAGCAGTTTCTTTTCGCTGAGAATTGGGAGGCGCAGGAGCCGGGGCCGTCGGTTTGCGAATCGTTACCTTCGTGCCATCCTGCAGTTTGTCGAAACCATCAGTCACCAGCGTTTCGCCCGGATTCACACCCGTCACGGCTGCTGTATTGCCGTCTGTGGTCGCGATATTTATGTTTCGGGATTGTACGGTCCTATCGGGATTCACGACGTACACAAACGCGATGTCGTTGTTCCGCTGGATTGCGGCTGTGGGAATGAGGTTTACGTTGTTGAGAGTCTTGACCAGGAGTCTTGCGTTTACGAATTCGTTTGGAAAGAGCTCATAGTTGCGATTCGGGAAAGTGGCTCGCACCTTTACCGTTCCGGTTGTGGTGTCGATTTGGTTATCGATGGTCAGAAGTGTTCCCTGAGCCAGTTCCGTCTGGTTGTCATGATCGAGCGCGTCCACACGCAGCTTGTGTCCCGCGCGCATTTGTGGAGCGACTTCCGAGATGTAATCTTCGGCCATCGTGAAAATAACCGTGATGGGCTGCAATTGCGTGATGGTGAGCAGCGGCTGTGTACCGTTCGCCTGCACGATATTTCCGGGGTCCACCTGACGCAGTCCCACGCGGCCGTTAATCGGCGCAGTGATCCGCGAATATTCGAGGTTCACCTTTGCCGCGTCGAGATTGCCTTCATCGAGCTTTACCGTTCCCTGATCCTGGTTCACGCTTGCTTTTTGAGTTGCCAACTGTTGCTCGGGAATGGCGTGTTCTTCGTATGCGCTTTTATAACGGGCGAGATCGATTAGCGCGTTGTTTAATAGCGCCTGATCACGCTCGAGCTGCCCTTCCGCTTGGGTGTAGGTCGCCTGATAGGGCCGCGGATCGATAACGGCAAGCAAGTCTCCTTTGTGAACCATTTGGCCTTCGCGATAATGCACTTCCATCAATTCGCCTGCGATTCGGCTGGTAATGGTGGCTGTGTACACAGGCGTTACGGTGCCCAAAGCGTTCACGTAGACTCCGATGTCTCCCTGCTTGACGGGCGTTACCGCAACCGGTATGGCGCCGCCGCCCGCTCCTCTGCCGCCTTTTCCGCCCTTGGTTTGCGGCGCTGACGATCGTTGCGACAATAGATAACCGGCGCCTAGGAGCATGAATAAGAGAGCTGCCCATACTGCCCAGCGCCGCCGCCGCCGTGGGACTCTATTGCCGGATAGGTGTCGTTGTTCCGGATGATCGGGAGGAGACATACTTCGACTATGAGCGCGGCGCAACAATTCAGCGACTGCCGAACGGGCTACGTTCTTCTATGCCGTTCGGCATAGTAAACATTGCGTGGGAGAATAGCTGAAATAAGCATTGATAAAGGAGATGCAGTAAGGAATGCCTTCAGCTGTAAACGCTTTGCCGGGAGTTCCGGATGTAGAATCACCGCTCTTTGAATTGATATTCAGGTCAAAGAACGTGCCCGCCGAGACTATGGAAGTCGCCCGCAAGCTCCGGAAAGACGGCTTCGCCGTGATCGATTTCCCGGACCCTGATTTCAACCGTCTGGCTTCGACCATTATTAAGACACTCGATAGCAAATACGATTGGCGAGGTTGGCGTGAGGGGAAAACGCCAAACCTGAGAATCCAGGATGCCTGGAAGACGGTTCCCGAAGTGAAGCAAATCGCCTGCAACCCGACGATTTTGAGAATGCTCTCCGATTTGTATGGCAGGCGCGCGTTTCCGTTCCAGACGCTCAATTTTCCGGTCGGCACGCAGCAGCATTTCCACACCGACAGCGTTCATTTCAGTTGTTGTCCGGAACGTTTCATGTGCGGAGTTTGGGTGGCGCTGGAAGATATCGATTCCGACAACGGTCCGCTGGTGTATTACCCGGGTTCTCAGGCCTTACCTGTTTTTACGAACGAGCATATCGGCATCAACCCAGACACGCAGGGGCCGAATCCATTCAGCCACTACCCTGCGTATGAGCGCGCGTGGGAGAAAATTGTCGAGGCTTTGGAATTGAAGCCTCTGTATTTCCATGCCAAGAAAGGCCAAGCGCTGATCTGGGCAGCAAATTTATTACACGGCGGGGCAGCGCAAAAAGACATCAATCGCACTCGCTACAGCCAAGTGACGCATTACTATTTCGAAGGCTGTTGCTACTACACTCCCCTAGGTTCAGCGCCTTTTCTGGGACCGATTTTGTTTCGGGAGGTCGTGGATGTCCATACAGGCAAAACCGTCCCAAGCATTTTCAACGGAACAGAGGTGCCGAAAGATCAAGTCGCTCGGACGGCGCCCGGGAAATTTTCTATACGGCCCACTAAAACGCCTCCGGGCTTTGATGCGGCGGCTTACCTGAAGGCAAATCCCGACGTGGCGGCGGCAAAAAGCGACCCAGCGCGGCACTGGATCGAATTCGGATATTACGAAGGGCGGCCGCTGCGGTAAGGTTAGCTGTGCGCTGCGTGCATTGAGAGCAAGCCGTACGCTTATTGCGGCTTTACGCGAAGCACTTCCTTTGCATCGACGCGATCAAATTGCATCGGAAAGCTTTTTCCGGCGTAATAGGCGGGCCACTGATCCTTATAATGTCTGGATGCCACAAATCCTGACTCGCCCGCGGGTAGATTCTGCACCGAGTTGTCTAGATTCCCCAAATCCACCACCATTCGCTCGGAAGGCCCGAGCGTTCCGGTAGTCTGCTTCACGGTTGTTCCAGAGCCGCTCATCTCGGCTGGTCCTATATCGAAAAACCGGTCGACCAGCGGCAGTTGTTTGCCTACGGGGTGGGCAAACTTCCACTGCAGAAGGCGCCCCCATTTCCATCTCGAAACTGGCGTGCCTTGCTGTCTGCGACCGTCGTTCAGAGCGGAACGGAAGTTGTCAATCAGCCAGGTATCCCAATCGTCTTTTGCGACCCATCCTGGTGGCCGCTGCCGCAGTAAGTTTTCGATGACCTGAGGGCGCGGCAAAATTTCCGGAATCCCTGGACCCGCGAAGCCCACAATCCGATACCCCGGACGTCCCCCAGTTTTTTCAGGCGAGTTTTGGGGTTGGGCTTTCAATTTCTCTTGAACGGCTTTGTTGATGGCGGGCTGCAGTAAAGAGACGACAAGCGTGGTACCGAGCGTATTGTTGAGAAGCTGCGTCATCATCGGCGCAGCTTCATCCTTATCCATCTGACCGTTCCAACGCCGCAAAATGTCGACGGCATCGCGCACCATTTGATCGTTTTGGCGAATTCCGCCGCACGCTGCAATTACTTGTTGCGCGAGGAAATGATCATAAGCCGAGTACACGTCTTTCTGCACTGCGAGCATATCGTCCACGGTCAGCTTGTTCTTGGCTTGGAGCAACGCTCGAATCTGCCTCACCCGATAGGGGTCGGCAAAATCTCCGCTGATACGGTACGGAAAATCTGGAGCGAACGAATCCTGATTTGCGGTCGCGACAATTCCGGAAGGAGGGTTGTAAATGCTAGGCATCTGCTCGAACGGTATGTAGCCGTCCCACTCGAATGTCCCGGACGACCCGTCCAAGGGAACGTCGCCATCGAAATCACGTCGAATCGGCACCTTTCCGGCGGCTTGAAATCCAATATTGCCTGCCTTGTCCGCATAGATGAAGTTCTGCGGAGGTCCCCAGAAGGTGCTGATCGCGGCCCGGAATTGCTGCCAGTTCTGCGCACGATTGACATCGAAGAAGGGGAAGCCGAATCCGTCCGCCGCACTCCAGCGCATGCTGTAAGCTTTGCCGTTCGCCTGGATTATTACGGGCCCATGGCGGGTAACCCACGTATCTACCTGGACCGGCTTGCCGCCTCGAACTCCGAGAAACTGGCGATCCAGTTGCGCTTGCTCCCACTTCCCTTGGAACACATAGCGGCCGGTTCGCTCATCGAGTTGCTCGACATACAAATCCAAAGTGTCTGCCTCCAGATTCGTCACACCCCAGGCGATTTGCTGGTTGTGGCCGGTGATCACGCAGGGCAAACCGGGCAGCGCCGCACCCGAGACGTTGAGTCCGGGCGCCTGCAGGTGCACTAAATGCCAAGTCCCTGGAATAGCGTATGCGAGATGGGGATCGTTTGCTGCCATCGTTTTTCCGTCGGCAGTGTGCGTCCCGGAAACGGCCCAAGCGTTTGATCCGGGACTAACGTATTGACCCTGCGTGGCCGGAAACAGGGTTCTGACCTTCGCGGGATCTGCTCCCTGTCCGAGCACCCGGCCCTTATCGAAGGTAAACTTCGATTCATCGGTCATGTCACGGAACATCACCACACCCACGAGCATCGAATCGCTCAACGTCCACGGTTGAGGATCATAGGCATGACCTGGTAAAGAGAACTCGAGCGAGAAGTCTCCTCGGTGCGTGTCAATGAAATAATTTACGCCGCGCGCGTACTCGACTAGAACTGCGCGAGATTCCGGCGTCAAACGGGCGACATCGGTTTCCGCGATGGCGCGCATTCGCATCCTCCGCGAATGCTCATCGGCGCTCACAGCCGCTGCACCGAACACTTCGGCGAGATTACCCGCCCCAAAGCGGCGCAGCCCATCCATCTGCCACAATCGATCTTGGGCCGTGACATAACCCTGCAGGAAGATTGCGTCCTGCCACGAAGATGCCTCGATATGCGGAACTCCGCGGGCATCCCGCTGGATGGTTGCGTTGCCCGCGATGGGCGCGATGAGTTCACCTGACGTCTTAGGTAACGGACGCACCGCGTACCAATACACCGCGATCGCGATGAGCACAATCAGAACCGCTATGCTCACATTGACAATACGCACTATGCGGGATATCAAGCACCGATTTTACTCCGCTATTCGGGCACGGTGTTCCACTGTCGACCGGCCTTTCTAATGCGGTATGGGTCTGCGCTTCATCATTCTGTTGTTCATTCTCGGTACCAACGGCTTCTTTGCCGCGGCCGAAGTGTCATTGGTATCGGTTCGCCAATCGCGTCTGCGCGAACTCGCCGGGCGAGGTCAGGCTGGAGCGCAAACCGCACTCAGTTTGCTGGCGAATCCGGGAAGACTGCTCTCGGTGACGCAGGTAGGAGTGACACTCGCGAGTCTCGGCCTGGGGTGGGCTGGAGAAGGCACGCTCTATCGTCTGCTTCGAAGCGCGCTGGATTCTTTGTATGTCCCTGCTTCAGCTGTATTGCTGCATGGCGCGGCTTTTGCCATAGCGTTCTTAATCATCAGCTATGCGCACGTGATCATCGGCGAAGTCGTACCAAAGAATCTCGCGATTGAGAAGGCAGACCGTATCGCTGTGCTCGCCGCGCCCGTGCTTCTGGTGTTTTATCGCCTGTCGCAGCCGTTCGTCGTGGTGATTGAGCGGTCCTCAGCCCTGATACTCCGCAGTCTGCGGCTCAGTAGCGGACATGTGCGCGGCGGCCACACGCCGGAAGAACTGAAGTACATTATTCAGTCGAGTCGCTATGAAGGACATCTCGAACAATTCGAGCAGGATGCCATACAGCGGATCATCGAGCTTTCCGGCTATGCCGCCCGCGAGATCATGACTCCCCGGCACAGTATCGTTTCCTTACCCGTAGATGCAACGCTCGATCATGTGCTCAGCGTGATGACGGAGCACAATTTTACTCGGGTTCCTGTTTACGAGGATCGCCCTGAACAGATCATCGGCATCGTGCATTACAAGGACCTCATGCGCGTTTGGGACGAACGCCGGTTTGCGCACGATGCGCACCGCGCCACGCGCCCTTTCCGCCTCCGACGTTTTTTGCGCAAACCCTTGGTGGTGCCTGAGACCAAACCCCTGAATCAGTTGATTGATGAGTTTCGCATCAGTCATACCCACATGGCGCTCGTGGTCGACGAGTTTGGAACCGTTGCCGGTCTGGTTACGCTGGAGGACGTGCTCGAACAAGTATTCGGGGATATTGGAGACGAGCACGATGCGGTCCGCCCCACTCCGTCGCATCAGGAAAAGGTGCTGCAGCTCGAAGGCGCGACTACCATTCGCGATCTGGAGACTCGGTACCAGGTCGCATTGCCTGGCGAAGCAGGTTTCGAGACTCTGGCCGGGTTCTTACTCTTTCGTTTCGGCTACATCCCCAAAGTGAACGATTCGATCGAATATGGCGGACGCCGCTTCACGGTCACGAAAATGGATCGTAATCGCATCGACACTGTGGTTATCGAGAAGCTTGATTCGAAAGTGCAAGCCAGCGCCGCGAATGATGGATGATGGCGAGGTCGCTGTGGGGCGGCGATCCGGATCGCGATTTGTTCAGCGAATGTCAAGGGAGGACAGTAGTGCTCTCAAGCGAAGTGCGTTAGCCGCCGCGTAACCAGCTTGATCGTTGTCAAAATAGACATACACGGCCTTCAATTCACGCTGCCATTTCTGTATCTGATTCGCCCAATCGGATAAGGCGTCATCGCTATAGCTGCCTTGATATTTGCCGCCCGGGCCATGCAAACGGATATAAGTGAAGTTCGCGGTCACTTGAATCGGGGAGAGCAGCCCGGCCAGATGAAATATGCAATAGGCGATGTTATATCGCGCGAGAAGATCATAGGTCTGACTGACATTCCAGGTGGCGTTCCGGAATTCGAAGGCATATCGATGGTGGGGCGGCAGCAACGCTAGAAAATTCGTCAAGCGCTCAATGTCCAGTTCCCAATTCGGGGGCAATTGGAACAAGATGGGGCCTAACTTATGCTGCAAGACTTCGATGGCATCCAAAAACCTACCGAGTCCTTGCTCGGCATCATTTAGCTTTTTCATATGGGTGAGAAAGCGGCTGCCCTTAGCGGCGAAACAAAAACCATCCGGCGTCGAGTCTCGCCAGTTTTCGAGGCTGCTCTTTTTTGGAAGATGATAAAAACTGTTGTTCAGTTCAACCGTGTCAAATCGCTCGCAATAATGGGCGAGCATTTTGGAGGCAGGCGTGCGCTCCGGATAAAACGTCCCGATCCAGTGCTTGTAATGCCAGCCTGAGGTTCCAATCCACAGCGCGCCGGGCAGATCGTTTCGCATCGCTCACAATTTACAAGATGCGCAATAGTTCAACTCGCGATAGCATACAGCGATGACCTTCCGCTTTCTCTGTTGGGCCGCATTGTCCCTCACAGCCAGTTTGCTACACGCCGCCGATGCCGGAATTGCCATACGCCAAGTGCTCACAACGCAGGTCGAGGCGTGGAACCGGGGCGATGTGGATACGTTTGTGACCACGTATGCCGAGGATTGCACCTTCGTTGGAAAGCAAATGCTGCATGGCCGGGCAAACGTCTTGACACGGTACAAGAAAGCTTATCCAACGCCCGAATCGATGGGGAAACTGACTTTTGAGAATCTCGATGTGCGCCAGTTGGACGAACACATTGCAATCGCCACCGGTGAGTGGCATCTCGAGCGAAGCGCCAATTCCGGCGGGCCTGTTGGTGGAGTATTCAGTTTGGTATTGCGATCAGAGAACGGATCGTGGTGGATTATTCTTGATCACACCAGCTAGGCTCGTCGGCCCCGTACGAAATGCAGAATCAATGCAATTACCGCAATAATCAGCAGAAGGTGAACCATTCCACCCGCTACGTGATAGGCAGCCCACGCAACCAGCCATCCAATGAGCAGGACAAAAAACAAGATCAGAAATATAAAATCGGCTATGATTCGCACGCTCGCCTCCTTTGGGAAGCATAACAGGTGCGATTCTTCCACCAGTCGAGGAAAATGTAATTAGACGAGGAACATGCGGTAAAGATGTCGATGTTGGTTCCTGAGGAAGACACTCACAAGAGCGTGCTCGAAGCAGGCGGCACGGAAGTAGCCACATCCGCCGGCGGCGCGCGGCGATATCGGAAACCGCTGATTTCGCTGCGCTGGTGCGACGTCAAATCGCTGGTATCGGAGAGCCTGGATGGATGGAGCAATCACAACGCTCCGCGGCTAGGGGCGTCTCTCGCCTTTTATACTCTTTTGTCGCTTGCGCCGCTGCTGCTCGTCGTCATCTCTATTGTTGGTCTGGTATTTGGGCATACGGCCGCTGAACGAGACATTCTTCACGAAGTGGAACGGGTGGTCGGGAAGGCCGGAGCAAATGCCACTCGGGCTTTTTTCGAAGGTTCGCGAAACACCACGCACGGGATTATCGCCACCGTCGCTGGTCTGATCACGCTTATGTTCAGCGCTTCCGGAGTGCTGATTGAGCTGAGAGATGCGCTGAACACGATTTGGGAAGTGAAAACGCCGACTGCGAGCGGATTCGGCATGGTCACAAGCTTTATTAAGCAGCGGCTCTTCTCTTTTGCGATCGTGCTCTCGATTGGTTTTCTGCTGATCGTCTCGCTTGTAATTAGCACCTGGATCTCGGCTCTCGGTACATTTTCAGCTTCTTTCTTCCCGGGTGAGCAAGCAATTCTTCATGTTGTGAACTCTCTCATTTCGTTCATCGTGATTAGCGCGCTGTTTGGCGCAATTTACAAGATCATGCCTGATGTGAGAATCGAATGGCGCGATGTGGTGTTTGGCGGCGCAGCCACTTCACTGCTATTCACGATCGGGAAACTGGTACTGGGTCTCTATCTTGGCAGAGCAAGCTATGCTTCGACCTATGGCGCCGCGGCTTCCATCGTTCTCCTGATCATGTGGGTTTACTATTCCGCTCAAATTTTCTTTTTCGGCGCGGAGTTAACCAAATCTTTTGCGCACCGGTACGGCTCCCAACCAGAGCGCGACCCGCAAGGGATGGTGAGAGGCATCACCGATACAGCTCCGGCGCCCGATGTGCCGCCTAAAATCATTACGCCTTCAGGCAGCAGATAAGATAGCTCGACATACCTTCAAAAGTGATGCATTTCGCGGATAAGCTCGATCAGCCCCAAGTCATCGCCTCGCTGATCGACCATACACTGCTCAAACCTGACGCTACGCAAAGCGACATCGCTCGGCTTTGCAACGAAGCTCGGGAGTTTCGCTTTGCATCGGTCTGTGTCAATCCGCATTGGGTGCGTTTCGCCTTGGAATCGCTTGCCGGATCGGATGTACGCTTATGTACCGTGGTGGGTTTTCCGCTTGGTGCGAACGAAATTTCGACAAAAATCGTCGAAACGAACCGTGCTCTGACCCAAGGAGCAAGCGAGATCGATATGATCCAGAACATTGGAGCATTGCGTTCTGGAGATGTTCAATTGGTTGAAACAGAAATCGCGACACTCGCGCAACTTGCCCATTCGAGCGGCGCGATCCTGAAAGTCATTTTGGAAACTTGTCTTTTAAGTGAGGAAGAAATCATCACGGCGTGTCAATTGGCAGGGCGAGCGAAAGCGGATTTTGTGAAGACATCGACCGGCTTCTCCACGGGCGGAGCGACGGTCGAAAACGTGAAGCTCATGCGAAGAATTGTCGGGAGTTCAATGGGCGTTAAGGCATCCGGCGGAATTCGCACGCTGGACACGATACGCCAGATGGTCGAAGCCGGGGCAAATCGCATCGGCACGAGTTCAGGCGTCAGCATTCTGAACGCGCTAGCGGGAATTCAACCCTCCCACCCACTCACGCCTCTTACTGCCGCGCGAATCCCAGGCGGCGATCCAACGATTTACTAATGGCGGCCCGCAACGCACAAGTTCGTTTCCGCGAGCGTGCCGAGCTCCTGGATTTCCTGCTCGAGGTCAGCACCGTCACAGCCGAGACTCTCGATTTGGATCGCCTGATGACCAACGTCGCGGAAATCGTGAAGGACGTGATTCCCTATGAGCTCTTCGCGATTCTGCTTTTTAACGAGCGTACCCGCGCGCTCCGAATGCGTTATTCCATCGGCCATCGGGATGAAGTCGCGAAGAACTTGTCGATAAAGATTGGCGAGGGTCTGACGGGTTCGGCAGCGGCGACTCGGCAGCCGATTCTCTCTCCTGATGTGCGAAAGGATCTGCGGTATCTGAATGCGCTCGACGCCGTTCGAGCAGAGCTCGCGGCTCCGATGCTGGTTCGTGGCAAGCTCGTCGGCGTCATCGATTTGCAATCCACGCGTCTCAATGCGTTTTCGGAATACGATCGCGCATTGCTTGCTCTCATCGCGAGTCGGGTGGCGATTGCCATCGATAACGCAAGATTGTACCGGCGGGTTGAACAACACAACCGCACGCTGCGAGTTTTGGCGCATATTTCGCAAGAGTTCAGTTCAATTCTGGAGATTGACGAACTGCTCACGAAAATCGCGGTGACCGTTCGCGCGCTGATTAATTTCGATGCGTTTAGCATTTACCTCATTGATGAAGATCGGAAATTGCTCCGCTGCCGGTTCGCCCAGCGCTATGACGAGACCGCGACGGTCGAAAATATTGAACTTGGGAAGGGATTGACTGGCGCTGCCGCCGAATCACGACAGGCGGTTCGGGTGGCGGATGTGACGCAAGATCCGCGATATATTTCGGCGCATCGCGAAATACGATCCGAAGTAGCCATCCCCCTGGTGCTTCGCGACCGAGTGATTGGAGTTATGGATCTGGAAAGCGCGCGCATCGGTTTCTTTAAAGACGATCATGTGCGCACGCTCAGTCTGCTCGCTCCACAGATTGCGACGTCTGTCGAGAACGCGCGGCTCTATGAAGAGCTGGCGCAGCGCGAACAGCGGATGCAGCAGGACCTTCGGGCAGCTTATAAGCTTCAATCCGTGTTGCAGCCGCGAACAATTTCCGACGTCATCGGTCTGACCGTTGGAATAAAATCGAGGCCCGCCCGCGAGATCAGCGGCGACATCTACGATTTCTTTGAGCACAGCGATGTGTACACGCTCATAGCTTTCGGCGATGTTAGTGGAAAAGGCGCCGCAGCGGCCCTCTATGGCGCATTGATCTCAGGCCTGTTACGAACTCTTGCGCCCCGCCGCAGAAGCCCTTCGCAATTGATGAAGCTGCTGAACGAAGCTCTCCTGGAGCGCCGGGTGGACGCGCAATACGCCACTCTGTCGTTAGTTTTGTGGGATTCTCGCGCGCTCACGTTTCGGGTTACCAGCGCCGGAACACTCCCTCCGATGCTCTGCCGGAATGGAGAAATCTTGGAGTCTCATGGCGAAGGAATTCCCATCGGATTACTCGAAGACCAGGAGTACGATCAGATCCAAATTGTCGCTCAACAAAATGATTTACTCCTGCTCTACTCTGACGGTATCGAAGATCAGCTTTCGGAAAACGAGGAATACGGCCGCGAGCGCCTGAAACGCGTGCTGATCTCGAATTGCGCCGAGACTCCGCAAACAATCGTGAGTGCAATTTTCGGGGATATCGATTCTTTTCGCGGCAGCACGCCTCTGACGGACGATCAAACCGTCATCGCGCTCAGGGTGCTTTAGTCTCATTAATGCCTGAATCCGAATTCCAATTTCGTGACGGCACGCTTGTCTGTGAAGATGTAGATCTGTCTGCTGTGGCGGATCGCTTTGGGACGCCTAGCTATGTCTACTCGAAGCATGCGATCGTCAGCCGTTATCGCGCTTATGAGAGCGCGCTAGCGGGCCTGCGGCGCCGCATCTGCTATTCCGTTAAGGCTAATTCGAACCTTTCGATTCTCGACGTGCTGCGGGCTGAAGGCGCGGGATTCGACATCGTTTCCGGCGGCGAGCTTTATCGTGTATTGGCAGCCGGAGGGGAAGCCTCTTCAGTTGTCTTTTCAGGTGTCGGCAAAACCGAAGGCGAAATCCGGTTCGCTCTTCAAGAGGAAATTCACAGTTTCAACTGCGAATCCCTGGCTGAAATCGAAACCATCTCGCGGCTTGCGGCAACGCTAGAGCGAACAGCTTCGATCGCTATCCGCGTCAACCCGGATGTTGACGCCGTCACGCATCCTTACATCTCCACGGGACTTCGCGAGCACAAATTCGGCGTGGACATTGCGACCGCCGAAGAGTTGTATTGCTATGCCGCCAAACTGCCTGCAATCGTGACCGAAGGTGTCAGTTGTCACATCGGTTCGCAATTATTGACCATCGATCCCTTGATAGAAGCGGCAGATCGAATCATCACACTGGCTGAGCGGTTGCGTACGCGTGGGCTTCCGATCCGTCATCTCGATCTCGGCGGCGGCCTAGGCGTGCCATATCGGTCGAGTGATCCCGCGCTCTCGATCAACGCTCTGATCGACCATATTGGTCCGAAAATCCGGGCACTCGATCTTATGCTTATGCTGGAACCGGGGCGGTCGGTGGTGGCCGAAGCAGGTGTACTGCTGACCCGCGTCCTGCTTACGAAACAAAATGGCGGCAAGAAGTTCGTTGTCGTGGATGCCGCCATGAACGACCTTATTCGGCCCGCCCTCTACCAGGCCCATCATGAGATTGTCTCAGTGAGGCAAGCCAGCGGGCGCGAACACATCCAGGCTGATGTGGTTGGCCCGATTTGCGAGACGGGTGATTTCTTCGCGCGTGGCCGGGTAATCGAGGCGGTCGAAGCGGGCGAGCTGCTGGCAATCCGAACGGCTGGGGCTTACGGGTTTGTTCTGGCTTGCAATTACAACTCGCGCCCGCGGCCCTGCGAGCTTCTAATTGACGGCTCTCACATCTCCGTCGCAAAGCGTCGCGAAAGCTATGAAGATTTGGTCCGCGGCGAATCGCTTTCCACTATCGTTCATACTGATCTAGAAACTGCATGACGGAATCGAGCGCTGTTTCGGTAGAAGACCTTCACAAATCCTATGGCGACTTGGAGGCTGTGCGCGGGATAAATCTCGACGTTCGCAACGGCGAGGTATTCGGATTGTTAGGACCGAATGGCGCAGGGAAAACGACGACAATAGAAATTCTGGAAGGATTACGCCCCCGCACAGGCGGGAGAGTTTCCATCCTCGGCTTTGATCCTGCAGTACAAACGAACGAACTGAAAAATCGTATCGGTGTTTGTTTACAGGCGACGAATCTGCCGGACAAGATGAAGGTGCATGAAGCGCTGGATTTGTTCGCCGCATTCTATGAGCAGCACACCGACCGCGATACCATCCTGAAGCGCCTGCAGCTTTGGGAAAAAAAAGATGCCCTCTATAAATCGCTTTCAGGCGGTCAGAAACAGCGAGTGGCCTTGGCGCTTGCGCTGGTGAATGATCCGTCGCTTTTATTTCTGGATGAGCCGACGACCGGTCTCGACCCGCAAGTGCGGCATGAGATTCACGGGGTGGTGCAGGAGCTGAAGGAAAATCGTCGCACGATTTTGATCACTACGCACTATATTGAGGAAGCCGAGCGTCTTTGCGATCGCGTTGCGATTATTGATGACGGTAAGATTATCGAACTCGGGAGCCCGCGGGAGATACAACAGCGAGTCATGGGTCACACGCTGGTGGAAGTCACCACCGACGCGCCGATGCCGCTGGAGCAACTTCCGGAAAAACTCCGGGAAGAAAAACGCCTGACGCGCGACGATGGCCGGACGCTTTCTATTAAAAGCGACTCTCCTGCGGCGCTCATTGTCGAGCTGGTGAAGTGGATTGATCAACAAAATCTCCGGCTGGTAGACATTCACATGTACCGGCCGACGCTCGAAGATGTTTTTATTGAGCTTACCGGCAAGAAATTACGCGACTAATGAGACCTTACATAGCCCAGATCAAAAGCAATCTGCGGTTGATGGGGCGTGACCGCTCCGTTCTGTTTTTCAGTTACATTTTTCCGCTGGTCTTTTTCTTCCCGTTCGCGCAACTTTTCGGCGGCAAACAGAGCCCCGCGGTGATGGCCCAGGTGATCGCGATGGTGCTGATCATAGGCATTCTGGGAAACGGGTTTTTCGGGGCGGGCATGCGCGCTGTGCAGGATCGCGAAACGAATGTTCTGCGCCGTTTTAAAGTCGCCCCCATCAATGCAGGCCCGATTATCGTCGCATCCATGGTTTCAGGGTTAGTCGCGTTTCTGCCCACCGTATTTCTCTTTCTCTTCTTCGCGCGCGTGATGTACCACATGCCGATTCCACATAATCTGCTGTCCCTGATTGTGTTTGTCTGCATCGGGGTAGTCTCCTTCCGCTCCATCGGCATGATCATTGCAGCGGTGGTGAATTCAGCTCAGGAAATGGGAATTTTGACCCAGATCTTGTACCTTCCGATGCTGTTCATGAGTGGCGCCACTTTTCCCGTCAGCATAATGCCGGTGTGGATTCAGACGATCGCGCAGTTTTTGCCTGCGACCTATCTCTATCAAGGCATGCAATCCATCATGATCGCGGGCGAGAACCTGGCAAATAATGTGGTCTCCGTTGCGGCGCTCCTGATCACGCTTGCCGTGGCGCTTTTTGTGGGAGTCAAGCTGTTCCGTTGGGAAAAGGAAGAAAAGATTCAAAACAGCGCCAAGCTGTGGATCCTAGCGGTGCTCGCGCCCTTTTTTCTGATGGGCATCTATCAGGCTCACACCAGGAAAAACATCGAAAAAGCCAAGATGCTGGCCCGCAATACGGAGCGGAATCGATCGGTGCTTTTTCAAAATGTAAAGATCTTCGCGGGCAATGGAACAGTTATTGAACGTGGCGCGGTGCTGGTCAGGAATGGCAAGATTGCGCAGGTTTTCGATTCCCCTCCCGCAGAGACGAAATCTCTTGATGCCGACGTTCAAGATGAAACCGGGAAAACGCTGATGCCGGGTCTGATTGATATGCACGTACACATTGGCGCGCCCGGCGGCGTTTACGACAACCCTTCCAAATATGCCGATCCGAATGCGCCAGACCGCAGACTCGCCGCATACCTGTTTAGCGGCATTACGGCGGTGAGGAGCACGGGTGACTTCCTCGACGTTTCCTTGAAGCTCCGCAGTGAAATCAATTCCGGTCAATACCTCGGCGCGGAATTCTTTGCATGCGGACCGTTGTTTACGGCTGAGGGTGGACACCCGCTCGAGCTACTCAAATATTTTCCGGAATCTCAAAGGCAAAAAGCTCGGGAGCAGTTCGTGCGTCTGCCGAAATCCTCTGGCGAAGCCGGCCAGCAGGTAGACGATTTGCAAAAAGCTGGAGTGGATTGCATCAAAGCCGTGCTCGAGGCGGGCAATGCTGAATGGGGCGTGTTTAACCGGCTGGATACCCGCGTCTACGATGCGGTCATTTCGCAAGCGGGTAAGGACAGTCTGCCGTCAGCCACGCACACCGGCAACTCCACAGACGTGAAAGATGCGGCAGACGCAGGAACAAACAGCGTCGAGCACGGCTCGATGATCGATCTGATCCCGGCAGAGACATTCGCCGAGATGAAGCAGAAGGGAATCGCTTATGACCCGACGCTCAGCGTTTTTGAAGCTTTCGGGGACTTACGAACCGGAAACGCGGAGACGCTGAACAGAACTTTAGTGCAGCAGGTGGGTCCAGCCGATCTTCTGAATTCCACCAGGACCATGCTCCAAGGCGAAAAGCACGAACCTCCCGAGCACTGGAAAGCATTTATGGACGGGTCCAATCAAAATCTTCTGAACGCGTATAAGGCTGGAGTGTTGTTGATCAGTGGCAGTGACGCTGGCAACATGCTCGTGATTCACGGACCCACCATTCAGCACGAACTCGAGCTATGGGTGAAAGCAGGAATCCCTCCCGCGACTGCATTGCAAGCAGCAACGTATAACGCCGCAAAAATTCTTCGCGCCGACGGGCGTATCGGCTCCATTCAAACTGGACGCGATGCAAGCCTGATTCTTGTCGATGGCGACCCGTTGCAGGATATCGCCAATCTCGAGCGCATTTCTTTGGTGATGTTTCGAGGCGAACGAGTCGATCGTTCCAGTCTCTTCGACCAAAGTAAATGATTATCGGAAACTACAAGAACGTCTTGAACTCGATGACGTCGCCATCTTGAACGACGTATTCTTTGCCTTCCGTGCGGAGCTTGGCAAGCTCGCGCGCGCGGGCGAATGAGCCGGCAGCTACGAGGTCGTCATAAGAGACGCACTCGGCTGAGATGAAGCTCTTCTCGAAATCGGAATGAATGACGCCCGCGGCTTGTGGGGCTCTGTCGCCGGCGTGAATCGTCCAGGCGCGCGTTTCCTTCTCGCCGGTGGTAAGAAACGTTCGCAGTCCGAGCAAATGATAAGCGTCCCGGATCAGGTTGCTAACGCCTGTGCCGGTCACGCCCAGTCCAGCCAAATACTCGGCGCGATCTTCTAGCGATAACGTGGCAAGCTCGGATTCAATTTCGGCAGAAACGACAACAGCGCTGGTGTTGTGATGTGCTTCCACGTAAGCCCGAACTTGCTGAACGTATTGGTTACTATCGGCCTCGGCAAGATCTTCCTCGGCTACGTTGCAGGCGAACAGAGTGGGCTTGGCGGTCAGCAGAAAAAATCCCTTGACGGTGGCTTTCTCCTCGGGTGTAAGATCCAGCGTCTCGACCGTTTTGCCCGAGTTCAGATGATTTTCCAATTTGTCCAGCAGCTCCACTTCGGCAATCACCTTCTTATCTCCGCTTTTCGCCGCTTTCTGTTGCTTCGCTTTCCGTTTTTCGACCGACTCCAAGTCGGCCAAAACCAGTTCCGTGTTGACAATCTCAATATCGCGAACGGGATCTACTGTGTTCATGACATGCTCGATGTTCGAATTTTCGAAGCATCGCACGACCTGAATAATCGCATCGACCTCGCGAATGTGACCCAAAAACTGGTTGCCCAGCCCTTCTCCTTTGCTCGCGCCTTTCACCAGACCTGCGATGTCGACGAATTCGACGACGGCCGGAACAATCTTCTGCGACGCGCTCATTTTGGCGAGCACTTCCAGGCGCTCGTCCGGCACGGTTACCACGCCAGTATTGGGTTCGATGGTGCAGAAACGATAGTTGGCCGCCATCGCTTTTCGCGTTTGCGTGACAGCATTAAACAACGTGCTCTTCCCGACGTTGGGAAGGCCGACAATTCCCGCCGTTAGCATTGCTAACTTCAGTTTCGCGTAACGTTCCAACAACTCCCAAGTGCGATCATTCGGATGTGCAGTTCGAAGATGAACTTGCGCGGGTGTTACCGCTCGACATTCCGAATCGAGAGCGGCTCATTGAAAAATCGGCTGAGCATTTGCGCCGCATCTCGTCGGCGAACGAGCGCATGAACCTGACGCGCATCATCAGCCCTTCGGAAGCTGCCATTAAGCACGTCTATGATTCTGTCGCTCCCTGGCGCCATTTCCAAGACGCTCAGCGGGTTCTGGATGCCGGCACCGGCGCCGGCTTTCCGGGCATTCCTCTGGCGATCGTCCTGCCCGCTATTCGCTTCACGCTTGCCGAATCCATTCAGAAGAAGGCGCGGTTTGTCGATTCTGTCGTGGAATCGCTCGAGCTCGCGAACGTGCAGGTCACGCCCCATCGCGCTGAAGAAGTAATCGAAACGCAAGGCGCTGAGGTGATTACCGCCCGCGCTGTGGCCCCTCTCGAACGTATTCTGGATCTGTTTAAACGCGCTCTGGAGGACCGTGCGCGGCTTCTTTTATACAAAGGTTCAGACGTGGACCTGGAACTTACTACCGCCCAAAGACACAGAATGCTGGCCGAGGTTCTGTGCCGCTACGATCTGCCGGACCATCTTGGGGGGCGATCTTTGGTCGAAATCAAGGCTAACCACGCTGGACGCGGACCACTTCGCAAACGAGGAGTATCCAACCCGCGATAAAGCAGATTCCACCTATTGGCGTGATGGCACCCAATATACGCGCGCCGGAGATCGCGAGCGCGTACAGGCTTCCAGAGAAGATAAGGATCCCGATCAGCAGCAGCCAGGCAACTCGGTTTTGTCCAGCGAGGGTGATTGCGTTTGTTCTGGCCAGCAGTGCCACCAGCAGGATCCCAAGGGCATGAATGAAGTGGTAAAAGACCGCCTTTTCATAGACGGACATAGAATATGCATCGAGTCTGTTTCTCAAGCCGTGCGCGCCGAACGCACCGAATCCTACCGCGAGCGCTAGTAGCGCCGCTCCGATCGCAGCCCAATTCATGACTAACTTTGTACCAAGCCAATGGATGCTTCAGTCTATTGAATATGGATCGAAGACAAGCCTTGAATGTCATCGCGGGCGCGGGGATCGCAGCCTTGGCTCGCGCGCAATCAACCGAGACAACTCAGCCAAACGGGATGATTTACCGCAAGCTCGGCAGCACCGGCGAGCGTGTCTCCGCAATCGGCATCGGTGGATCCCATATAGGAGCTCCCAGCGAGGACGAAGCTATTCGGATTGTCCGCTCCGCCTTGGATCGCGGGATCACGTTTCTGGATAATTGCTGGGATTACGGAGACGGCGAGTGTGAAATCCGCATGGGCAAGGCGCTCCGCGACGGCTATCGTCAAAAAGCATTTCTAATGACCAAGTTTGACGGCCGGACGAAAGAGGCCGCGGCTCGGCAGATTGACGAATCTTTGAAGCGGCTGCAAACGGATCACATCGATCTCATCCAGTATCACGAAAATATCCGGCTGGACGATCCGGACCGTTTCTTTGCTGAAGGCGGGGCGCTCGAAGCGGTCGCTGCCGCGAAGCAGGCTGGAAAGGTTCGCTATATCGGATTCACTGGGCACAAGGATCCCCTGGTTCACGAGCGCATGCTCGAAGTCGCAAAGCAGCACAACTTCCATTTCGATTCCTGCCAGATGCCTCTCAACCCTATGGATGCTCACTTCCGGAGTTTTGCCAACAATGTCGTTCCGAAACTGGTTGAGCAGGGCATCGCGGTTTTGGGAATGAAGCCCATGGGTAGCGGCATCATTCTAAAAAGCAACACAGTGACGCCCATTGAATGCCTGCACTATGCGCTCAATCTGCCGACTTCGGTTGTCATTACCGGCTGCGACAGTATGAAGATTCTCGATCAGGCGTTTGAGGCGGCTCGCACGTTTCGGGCCATGAGCGAGGCGGAAGTAATTGCGATCTTAGACAAAACCAGACAAGCCGCAATGAATGGAACATACGAGCTGTTCAAAATCAGCACGCATTTCGATGGCACGATCAAGAATCCGCAATGGATGGGCTGATCGCGATTTTAGGCCTAAGGCTCTA
>JAFASD010000414.1 GCA_019244945.1 Acidobacteriaceae bacterium
TCCGTTTACTTTTACATTCCGCAATGATGAGGACTTCGCCGCAATCGAAGGCTGCATCGACTTGCTTACTTGTACCATCGATTGATGCAAGTGAGCCCGCACCGCTTCCAGCGTCACCGTTTCCTCTTCGGCCAGCAGGTGTCGGAGTGCTGCATCGACGACGGTCTCTCCTTCCTGTGATCAACGTCAACTACAAATGGTTCTCCCTCACTTTCCGTGAACCAGGATTTTGATATTTCCATCCAATAAAAGGCGGTCCTTGCGACCGCCTTTGGTTTTTCACTGTCCATGTCTCCCCTGTTGCCTTCTGCTTCCGAAGTTTGTCTGGAGCAAGTCTTGTCGGCTCCCGATCTCATCACGGTGGTGATGCGTGCCTGCCGCTCGCAAGCCGCGTGTCCGGCGTGTGCTTCTCTTTCTGCTCGGGTACATTCCCGGTACATCCGGACTATCGCCGATCTGCCGTGGCAAGGCGTGCGAGTCCGTTTTCGTTTACATACGCGCCGTCTCTTCTGCGATCAGTCATCGTGTCGGCGGCAGACGTTTTCCGAACGTTTGCCGGATACGGTGGCACCATATGCGCGACGTACGGTGCGACTGAATGAAGCGTTGCGGGCTATCGGCTTCGCCCTGGGCGGGGAAGCGGGCAGCCGTTTGGCCGAGCGACTGTCCTTGACTGCCAGCCCGGTAACGTTACTGCGGCGGGTACGGCAAAGTGTATCGTCCGCTGCTACGACTCCGCGCGTACTCGGGGTCGATGATTGGGCCTGGAGAAGAGGGCATCATTACGGCACCATTTTAGTGGACTTGGAAACGCGTCGCGTGGTGGATCTGTTGCCCGATCGCACGGCCGAGGCCTTCGCCGCCTGGCTCGCAGCCCATCCTGGCGTGGAGATCATTAGCCGGGACCGGGCCGGCAGCTATGCGGAAGGAGCGCGTCTCGGGGCACCGCAGGCCCGGCAAGTGGCGGATCGCTGGCATCTGATCGGCAACTTGAGTGAAGCCCTCACACGCTGCCTCGAACAGCATGCCTCCGCTCTGCATACAGCCTGGAACGAAGTGATTCCACTGCCAGAGCTATCCGTCGAACTCTTGCCTGTCCCTCCTCGATCTAACAGGGCAGAACTCCTTCGTCAACAGCGGCGCGGTCATCGCCTCCAGCGCTATGAACAGGTGCTGCACTTGCACCAGAGGGGAGTCACCCAGGAGGACATTGCGCAGCAATTGCGTATGGATACGAAAACAATCCGCCGTTATCTGCGGGCGGGTGCGTTTCCCGAGATGGCGCATCGACGGCGCCATACGGGCGTGGATCGCTGGATGCCGTACCTGGAACAGCGCTGGGCGGAAGGTTGTCGCAATGCTGCTCAACTCTGGCGCGAGATCAAGGAACAAGGCTTCCGAGGTTGTCAAACTACCATCCGGCAGTGGATAGCACGTCTGCGCGGACCGGCACTGCCGGGTGGCCAGTCGAAAGATTCGCTCCGTCAGCAGGTACCCCCCAGCCCTCGCCAGACCACCTGGCTGTTGCTTCACCCTGACAGCCCACGGAGTTCCGAGCAGCAATCCTACTGTGAATTGCTGTTACGTCGCTCCCCGGACTTGGCCCATGTCGTTGAACGGGCGCAACGGTTTCTGGAGCTCTGCCGTCATCGTTCGCAGGAGTTGCTGGAGCCCTGGTTGGCCGCGGCCAAACAAACCGGGTTGCGATCGTTTGCCTTGGGCCTCGAGCGGGACCAATCCGCCGTAGAGGCTGCCTTCTGTCTGCCCTGGAGCAACGGTCCGGTCGAAGGGCAAGTACACCGGCTTAAACTGCTGAAGCGGCAAGGCTATGGTCGAGCCAAATTTGATCTGCTGAAACAGCGAGTACTGAAAGCTGCTTGAGATCACTTAGTAGGCTGCTGCGCTGAGTGGCGCCTTGTTTCACGGAAAGTGAGGGAGAACCCTAAAATTCCCGCTGAAAAGTGAGGCTTAGGTGAGCATCGAAACAGAGGCAAGAACTGTTCCCGATGGTCACGGATTTGCAAGTCAGGAGGTTATTTCGTTTGTCCCTTATTGAACCCAATCAAGA
>JAFASD010000424.1 GCA_019244945.1 Acidobacteriaceae bacterium
CGTGTTCCGTCAGCGCCATCAAGGCCTAGGATTTTGAAACTCGTAACGAAGTCTCCCTCGCAATTTTTCCCGGATTGCTCGTTCGCTGTCTGGCGCGTCGGCGCCAATGCCGACCGATCGGCGAGCTTTCTCTTAGAGGCCAGAGATCGCCGGGCGATTTCGGGTCGATGCATCCAATTAGGCGAATCAACAAGTCCTTTCTCAAGCTGACCGAATTTCCGGTTGCAATATTGACAGCTTGGAGCTGTCCAGCGCTGAACGCTCTGCGGTGTAGAGTCCGGGTACCAGGGGCGCGGGAAGACATGGTCGGCCTCCGTGGCCTTTGTAGATCGCAGACAGTGGATGAAGATGCCGGGTTTGCGCGAAGGCATAGATTTAGCGGCGATCCGATGTAAGCACTCGCCGCCAGCCCTAATTGTCGCAGTAAAGTGCCTGATGTTTAGGCTGCGTCGGCGCGGGTAGGGATTACTACCCGGAAACCGGCTTTACGTCAGTTCCGGGTTGCCCATCCGGCAGCCGTTGCCAACCCGATTCAGAGAAGCGCGACCGGCAACCCGGGCCACTCCTGGTCCCTCGGACCTTCAGCGGATACTCCCAGTCAGCGGCTTCCAACGTTCTGTTCCGCGTACAGGGACGAACCTATTTTCGAATACTCGGCGCGATGTCCGATGAGGGAACATAGTAACCGTAGCTATTAAGTACGGCCTGGCAAACGGGTGGAACCTCGCCATCAAACGCGACAAAAGTGCTTTCGCCGCGCCTCAAAGTGAGATATTTGTGGTCCGTCGCCCTGAGCGTTTCGCTCCGCGGTAGCAATGAGACCGTCCGGCCGCCCCCACACGACAGGTCAACACGTAAAGCATCGATCCAGGATGTTTCCGGGTCCACTTCACGAATGAGTAATCGTCCATCAAAATTCTTGAGCGCTTTTCGATCCCAAGCCTCTTTGGCTTTGTTTTTGAACCCATAGAGGATCGGCCCTTCCGACCGCCATCTGCGATCGCGAGAACAATAAGTGAAGATATACGGGCAACTGCCCGTCGCGCTTCCACCTTTGAGGATGAGCGTATGAGGATCGAATTGACGCAGGCTCATCGAAACGCCACCCACCTCAACTGATACTGCATCGATCGAAGGGCCCACAACATAGACCTTACTTATCTCGGGGTCGACATATGGCTCGCGTGCATAAGCGGACAGAGCGCCGCCCGATATCGTTAAGAACCTGTTTTGGCTAACGTAATTGTCTTTGCTCAGCACCTGAACTGGAAGCTCGATCGAATCGGAAAGATTGGCTGCGGCCTGTTGATTTTTGTTTCCGATCCCCGGCAGAAATCCGATGTCTCTGCTTTCATATGCCATAACCATACGCATGGGAATTGCGATCTTCTCGTGAGGTGCAAGAAGTTGCGCTGGAAAGATATTATGCTCATCAATCGGGACGGAATTTATCATTTCAGCGTCTTCATCCTCGCTCCTCAACTTTCCAAGCTGGACCTGCCTCCAAGAGGACTTGCCAATCCGGAGCGGAGCGTTGGATAGATTTTCCAAGACCGCAACCTTCATTAGGGGGTACCTTTGAGTGAGCTCAAATGCGGCAGCATCGGCGCAATCTTCGTAGTGGATGGATACGATCGCCAAATCGGGTGGGAAATATTCCTTAGTAATGAATCGATAGAATTCTATCCACGTTCGATCTACACGAGGGTTGGCGCTTGCCCGCGTTAGATCGTCAGGCGTCATAAAGCGCCAGAAATAGTAAGCCTTTGGATTGACATCTAACGGTCTCCCCTGGGCCGTGATCGGTATGGGCACCTTTAAGGCGTCGCCTGTCCACCGCAGGTGCCAGTGGGAACCGTTCTGAAGCGCAAGGAAGTCGTCCTCGGTAGCGCTGCTGTCAAGACCGATGAGGCGGAAGCCACCTACAAAGAGCGGCCTGCCTTGAATCGGTTGCGCCGCTGTTTTATCAGGATTAGCATAATCCGCGTCGCTGGTAAGAAATCGGTCATGGAATGGGAGGGTGAAGCGCTCTGTCAAGGTTTTCGCGAACGTCTACGCATCATTTGGAACAATGAAGGGTTGGCCTCCGAGCGTCGCTTCCCATTTGCCATCAAGCATGCCGTGGACAAGGAAATCGAGAGCGTGGCCACCGACGGAATAATAGCTGACCCGCAGCGGCGGCGTTGCTCGGGGCGCCGAGGGAACTGCTTCTTGAGGTTTGCGCGCCGTCGCGTCTGCTGAAGACGTTCTGAGATTTTGATCTTTGTGTGATGTAACTGAAACAACTGACGAGACTAAAGGCTTATTCGAAACCGAGATAAAAACTATAACGACGGAGGACACCAGAATCGCTAAAACGATTACAGCGTTTATTAAATAGCGCTGGCTACGCGCATGAATCTGCCGTAGAGCGAGATCGTAAGCACGTTCTTCGGTCATTCGTTCCGTATGAACATCAAAGAACTCTTCGAGCGTTGATCTAACTAGGCGAGCTCGTTCGTTTGCGGGCGTCAACTTGATTAGCCGCTCGCGTGAAAGTAGCTTACGTCTGTATAGAGCAAGCACTATCGCCGCGATAAAGGCGATCAGAGTGAAAGCGGAACTTACATACTTGATCGCTTCCCAAGGCACGGTAAATTCCTTCCGGCCGAGGGACCGGCTAAGACACGCATCGGAGGCAAGGGCATCTTTTTCACTCAAAAAAGTTTCGGGACAGTCCAACGATCATAACTGAATCCAGAGCCACCGTGCGTGGGAAGGAGTGGAAGAACTCAGTAAGGATCGCAGCATTTCGGTTTCGGTCGGCTGCTGAACTCTGCCCAGTACCTATGTACGGTAGGGATCAGCGCGTGCCTACGCGACGTCTCCGGTCATGAAAATGCTTTCCGACCGAATGCCATTTGCACTCCTCACTGCTTCCGCCTCCATCCGAAGCTTCGAAATCGTATTCAAATCCCATAGCGGCTGTTTGTCAAACTGGCCGCGTCCGCCGCAAACGCGCTCGCCTTCCTTCAAACGGCTCAATCTAAACTGATCCCGCGGTCTGTCTCCGGCCGCTACCCACCCTGTCGCGCCGGATCACTCCAGATTGAGTCCTAACGTTACCCGTTATAGATGCTCCAAATCCGTTCCTCAGTCAGCGCGAAGAACGGAACTGGGCTCTAACCTCGTCGCCTGTTGTGCCGGAAGATACGTGGCGGTAAACGTTACTGCTAGGAGCAACACTGCGGTTGCAATCAAGACTGTCGAATCACCCGGTGTTGTGGCAAATAGCAAGCTGGAGTAAAGACGGCTGACTACGAATGAGCCCGGCAGCCCGACAGCGAAACCGAGTGCCAGCATCTGGAAGATTGGCCGGACCACTAGCATTCGCACGCGATGTCTGTCAGCTCCCAGAGCCATCCTTATACCGATTTCACGTCGCCGCTGTGTCACCGAATATGCAACAACTCCGTAGATTCCTACCGCCACCAGGAAGAGTGCGCAACCTCCAAAACAAGCAACCACAATGGTGGTTGTTCGCGAACCTTCCAGTTGATTCGACACAACATTTGTTAACGGAGCGATCTTAGCGACAGCTTGATCTGGATCCACGATCTTAATCGCTTGCCGGATGGCTGCCGCAACGCCTTGCGGGCTGGAGGAGTGAATCAGGAGTTGACCCACAAGCCAGGGCCGTTGGGTCAGCGGGAGGTAGATCTGTCCATCTACTCCAAGTTCATGAACTCCTGATCGCACGTTGCCTAC
>JAFASD010000119.1 GCA_019244945.1 Acidobacteriaceae bacterium
GGCAACATTGATGACGTGCTCGAGGCCGCCCAGCAAATGAAAGGCAAATAGCGAGCCGGCACGTAGATGGCGGATACTTTTCAGCTCGAGGTCGCCACGCCGGAGCGCCTTTTTGTCGACGAGCAGGTGAGCGAAGCCGAACTGCCCGGCAAGAACGGATATATGGGTATTCTGCCGGGCCACGCGCCTTTGCTCAGTGCATTAGGAGCCGGCGTCCTCACTTACGGAAGTGGAGCAGGCGCGCATGTTCTCGCAATCGACGGCGGTTTCGTCGAAGTATTTGAAAACCACGTTCGCGTTTTAGCCGATCACGCCGAATTCGCTCAAGACATCCAGGTGGATCGCGCGCGCGCCGATCTCGAACAAGCAACCGCCGCACTCAAGCAGGCCCACGACAGCCCCGAATCCGACGCAGCTTTACGCGCTCTAGCCAAGGCCCAGGCGCGCATCGACGCTGCGGAGCGATCCACCGGCAGAGTAAATCAGTAAATTTCGCACACGTGTTTTCGAATAAATCGATAACCCTGTGGTTCATCTCGGCCTCTATCCTGACCGGCCAGCCTCATTTACTCCCGTCGAGAGTGTCTCTCGAAACCAATCAAGGCTTTTGTCAGGGAGGAGCTTATTGGGGCACACAATGGACCGAAGACAAAACGGCGGGACTGCATACCTGGGGCTCCTTTTGTGCGCAAGGCGATCAAAACACGGGCATCGCGGTCACTACCCCTTTTACTGCACCCGCTCACTTGCACATCTATCTAGCGGGCTATCCCTCTCATGAAGGGATCAGCCTAGAAATCGAGAACATCTCCGATGACTCGAAGATTAGGATAAACCCCGTGCCGCCGCGTGAGAAATGGCTTTTATACGAAGTACCCTTGCCCTCCGCCTGGCTTGGTAAGCCCGTCCACCTGATCGCCCGGGACCAGAGCGTCGCCTTCACTGGATGGCTCGCTTTCAGCGAACCGGTTGAGGACGGCAGCAGCCTAGGACTAAACGAAGCCACATCGCTCCTCCTGAGAACGCTTTCGCATTTCATTCTGACTGTGCTTCCGTGTCTGGCCGCTTGTGCTCTAGCCATTCGGAAAGGGATCCGCAACGCGTTGATTGTGGCCCTCGTGGCGCTTGCGACAACCGGCGCATGCGGATATCTGGTTTTCTGGCTGTGGTTTCTCTGGCCGAAGCTCGGTCACGTTATTGCGTTCTTATTCCCAATCGCCGCTGGCGCAAGCTTTGCCTGGACGATTCGGCAGATAGATGTTCAGGGCCGAAACATAATCAAGCAACTCGCTGCTCCGTTCCTTATGACCGGAGTCGCTGCGTTGTTAATCCTCTCGACAGGATTTTTGTATGGCGGAATCGGCGATCCTTTAAGTACCGCCTCCGTTCGCTTTTCCCACCCGCTACCGCCGGACAACACGATTCCCTATATATTCGCCGAAGCTGTGCGCGCCCGTAACATACCCAAGCCGCTCTTAGGCGATTGGCGTTCGAGCGATCGCCCACCGCTGCAAACTGGAATTGTACTTTCCCAATACCCCTACAATCCAACTCCCAGGGCCTTGGGTTACGAAGTACATTCGGTGATCCTGCAAAGCTTGTGGATCTTTGCGCTTTGGATTCTGCTGAAGGCGCTGGGCATCGATCAACGCGCGATAGTCCTCGTTCTCTTCGTGTGTCTGTTTTCCGGTTTTGTGCTCGTGAACTCGTTTTTCGTTTGGCCCAAACTTCTGGCAGCCTCCTACATGATGGGTCTCTTCGCTCTGCTTTTCAGCGACGAATTACGTACCGTTGTTTCACAAAATAAGTTGGTTGCCGCTCTAGCCGGTGTGCTCCTCGCTTTTGGTCTTCTCTCACACGGCGGGAGTGCCTTCGAAGCCATAGGCATTGTGCTCACAATGGTCGTACTTAGAAAGCCGCTCCCCTTGAAAAGTTTTCTTCTCATCGCGGGGACCGCATTCGCCCTCTATCTGCCTTGGATGCTCTACCAGAAGTTCTACGACCCGCCGGGAGACCGCCTTTTGAAATTTCATTTGGCGGCCGTGGAGAAAGTGGACCCGCAACCGTTACTCCCCACTCTCATCAGCGCTTACGGAAAACTAACAGCCCGGCAGATTGCAGACAATAAGTTACAAAACTTCGTTACCGCGACGGATAACTTGACCAACTACTGGAAAACTGCCGGCCGTCTCCTCCGTTCCGGTCTGGCCGGTGATCGCGATCAGGTCCTAAAGGATGCCGCCAGCTTGCGAATACAGAATTTCTTCTTTTTTGCGTCCAATTTAACCTTTCTTATAACCGGTCTTCCCTGCCTCCTCTTCGGAATCGGCCGGAAATACCGCTCTCTGGAATGGAAGTGCGCCGCCGTATTGGCGCTCTCTGTCTCGTTAACCATCGCAATCTGGTGTTTGCTGATGTTTGGTCCAGGAAAGACGGTCATACATCAAGGAACGTACGTCACAGTCCTGCTGGGATATGCAGCGTGTTTGCTTTCACTTTGGGCGCTATCGCACCGTCTTGCGATTCTGATCGCCGCTACGCAAATTGCTGTTACAATCTTGCTCTACATCAGTCTGATGTGGCCCCTTACGCAAGACGGTCTTCTGATGCCGCGAGAACCCATTCGCTATGGGACGTTGACTCTGTTATTCGTGTCCTTGGGGCTGGTTTTCATATTAGCCAGAAATCTTTGGAATGAAGGACCGCCGCTGGAGCGCTTCACACACGCTCCCGGCGCAAGGGAGCCCGCTACCATCCCGCTCCATTTTGAAGGATAATTCAGGAACCCGCGAAAGCGCTTGTGGGAATCGACAAAACATGGACGCAGCATACACCATAAATTCCGCGCTCAATAAATTATTACGACCGCTTCGGCACAGTAAATTCCGCTTCGTTACCGCTCTCGCCTTCGTTTTGCTGGCGCTTGCGCTGACGGGGTTTGCACAGGTAATTTGGGGGTCTTCCGTCGTGTTGATCTTCGCCGCCGCCATTATCGCCTCGACAGCTCTGTATGGCTTTTTGGCGGGAATCGGGGCGGCCGCCTTGGCCGCACTCACGGTCGACTTCTTCTACATTCCTCCGGTTCTTGCTCTGAACCTGGATGTCTCGACCCTTCGAATTGCCGTTGAATTCGGCGTTCTTGTGGTTGCTACTCACTTCATCACCCGGAAGATTTCGAATCAACTACGGCTCCAAGCCTATCTTGATGAAGTGAGCCGGACAAAAATCGGTGTTCTCGGAGAGTTCGACGGCATCGTCGATGGCGAGGCTTACGGCTGGGCTTATAACGCCGACGATCCATCTTCTCCGGTCAACCTGGTAGTGTATGTCAATCAGAAACCCGTCACCGAAGTGGCCGCCGTGTACTATCGGCCGGATGTGGCGAGCAGCTTGAGCTGTTCCGGACGGCACGGCTTTTATGTGGACCTGCGCAATTATTGCCCGCCAGACACCGAAGCTGCCGTTGATGTTCGGCTCTCTGATCCCAAAGCGCTTGTAAACTCACCAATGCAAGCGATCATTCCGGCCCCCATTGTCACGAGCTCTCCGGCCATCTTGTTTATGCATATTCCGAAAACAGCGGGAACATCGATTCGTGAGGCGATCGTCACAAATTATAAGGAGTCGGAAATTGCCTATCTCTATCCAGATCCTCCTGGATTCTTGGTGAATGACTTGCGTCTTCTTCCCCTCGATCAGCGGTCTCACTTTCGCCTAGTTGCCGGGCACTTTCAATATGGCGTACACGATTTTCTTCCACAAAAGTCGACTTACATTACCTTCGTACGGCACCCGTTTGCCAGAGTCGTTTCTCACTATCTCTCTCTCTTGCAAACGCACTCCTCGCTCCTTAGCGAAGGTGACAGCTTACTAAGTCTCGAGGCAGCTCTCGAGCAAAATAGGACCGTCAATCTGGACAACGTGTTGGTACGTTTCTTTAGCGGTGTCGATGAAAAAGATTTGCCGCCCGGGATGGTGGATCAAACAGTGTACGATGTTGCAATTCATCACCTCAAAACCAATTTTGCTTTCGTTGGTCATCAGGAATGCACGGACCGGTCCTACGCTGCCATGAGCGATCTTTTCGGTTGGACACGAAAGTGCGACTTGGGTTCGGCTAATCGAAACCCAAATCCCGTTTCTGCGATCGAGCAAGAGAAATATCGCAAAGCTGTCGAGCACTACAACCGCTGGGACTACCTTCTATATGCTGAGATCCTGCGGCTCTACCCGCAAAACTAGCTACTTTGCTTGCGGTGGTCCAAGAGAGTTGGCCACTTTTCCGCTCCATCCGCAAGGATAAGCGTCGCTATGGACAACGCTCGACGTTTCATCTCCTTTAAGAGCTTCTGGGCTCACGACAACTATCGCGCTGCTTTGGTCCTTATCGCCATACTGCACGTCTGCTTTTTCCAGTGCATTTGGGGTCATCGCACTTTCCTTGAAAGCACTCAGGAAGCTCCCAGCATCCTGCCCAATGGGGCATGGGCAGGCAAAAAAACTGATCATGCCAATTTCAACAAAGTCGCCGACCCAGGCGCGGCCGCCTGGCAAAGCGAGCCGTGGCTTGCACTTGTGCGAAACCAATACGTTCACGAAAAGCACCTGCCGCTTTGGAATCCATATCAGGGCTACGGTCAACCTTTGGCAGCCAACATGCAGTCCCAGCCGTTTTATCCGTTGACCTGGGCACTGCTCATTCATCTTACTCCGCACACTTACAATTGGTACATTTTGCTGCGCCTCTTCGTCGCCGGCTTTTGCGCATATCTTTACCTGCGTCTATTTCTCTCCTTTCTCCCAGCTTTAGCCGCTGGCATCACAACGATGCTAGCGGGGTACTTCATGCTGTACTTGACCATGCCCCATCTCAGCGTAGAAATACTGTTGCCGGCGAGCTTACTGACTGCTGAGTATTTGCTGAGGAAGCAGAGTTACAAAGCTCTCATCTGGTTCGCTATCGTCCTTCTGCTGGTATTTCTTGGCGGGATGCCGGAAAGTGCCCTGTTCGTCCTAATTTTCCAATATTCTTACCTGCTCTTCCGCATAATATGCGACGCGCACCTGCGCCTCGAGCGGGTTCGCTGTGCCAAATATGTAGTTCTCAGCTCCCTTGCAGGCGTTAGTGGAGCTGCGTTCCTCCTTCTGCCATTTTGGTCCTATCTCCAACAATCGTTTACCGGACACGACGCCTCATCCTTGGAGGCGATGCCCGGTTTGCTTCGAGATACGCGGCGCATCTCGGCACTCACCTACCTTTTTCCTCTGCTCTTTGGCCCTGTTAATAGCACCACTCTAGCTCCCGATGCCTCGCCTCTCCGTAACTATATGGGCCTGATCATGTTTTATTTGGGTCTGTTAGCGGTAGCCGCGCTTTGGCGTGAGCGTGACGATGAGAAACTCCTACGTTCTCTTACCTGGTTCTTTTCAATCCCGATTTGCCTCCTCCTCCTGAAGCGATATGGCATTGGAGTAATCAACGATCTCGGAAGGTTACCCTTATTGCGACTCGTCATCTTCTTGAAATACGAAGAAATTGTCATCTCTGTCTGCGCCGCTGTTCTGTCCGCCATCGGCCTGGAGCGCCTAATCAGAAGACACATCTCTACTCGTACCCAAGCTGTCGTTCTGGCACTCACGGTTTTGCTCTCATTTGGGGGGCTGTTTCGCTCGCGAGCCATCCTCATCAAAGAAGTTTCCGTCGATCACATACTGCCGCAGTTTCCGGTAATCGCTATGGGAATCCCCATATGCCTGCTATTTTTCCTTGCGCTATCGCTGATCGTGTTCAACAGGCCAGGAAGACCACCCTCAGAGGGACCGGTGATCGGCTCCAATATGGGCATCTTTGTGCTCGCGCTTCTCAGTGCTGAATTGTGCTTGAACTACATAATTCCCGTGTACTACATGCTCAATCGACCGCCACGCGATTCGAGTGATCCTTACGTTGGAGCTCCGTTCATCAGCTTTCTTGAATCACACTTACCGAAGCACGATCGTGTCTTTGCCCGAAATATGGTCTTGACCCCTAACTGGGCTGCAGCTTTTGGTCTCTTCGACGTTCGTGATCTCGATGCAATGTACACCAAGAAGTACTTTCCATTTCTGGAGACCTTTTTCCCGACTTGGCAATCCCTTTGGCCCACTGATTTCGTTAGTTGTTTCACGGGTTGGGGCCCCTATAATTTCTCAAACGCTCTCGAGCGTCGATTCCTTCAACTCTCCTCAGTGAAATATATCGCCACTGAACAACCTTACGGCATCCCCAATACTATGATCGAAGAGATCCTGAAACAAAACCCAGGACCGCTTCCGCCCGGTATCGGCCGATCAGATTTCACAATCGCAGACATAACCCGCGAGACGTTAGGAGAGCATCCGCCTTATCAGCGCCTCCCCTATTACCTCACGGTTCCGGAGAGCACAGGCATTTTTCATTTTTCTTATGGATTGAACTCCTCTGCTTTCAATAAGGGCGGAGACGGCGTGGGTTTTGCACTCGAGCTTCGCGACCCTGCAGGATCAATAACTAAGCTTTTTTATAACTACATCGATCCCAAGCACAATTTGAATGAACGCAAATGGATGGATAGCTCGCTCGATCTCAGCCGCTACCGAGGGCAACCCATCCAGCTATTATTCTCGACCGATGGGGGACCCAAAGGAGATACTAGCTACGACTGGGCCGGCTGGTCGGATTTCCATTTCGATGACCAACAAAACGAGTTAGATGGCGGCTTCCGCAAAGCGTTCGACGGCGAAGCGAAAGTTTACCAATACGATCACGTCCTGCCTCGCGCATCCATTTACTTTCATGCCGACATCCTGAAAACCGACAACGAAGTTCTAAAAAGACTCGCCGATCCATCGCTGGATGTCTTCAACACTGTCGTCCTCGACGCGTCTCAACTTGATCAGAAGCAAGCGTTAGCCGTAAACGAAGTAAATCGAAATACTCCACAACCCTTGGATGCGGCAACTATCACCTCTTACACCTCTCAAGTCGTCGACATCGACGCATCTCTCCATCAAAACGGAATCTTGATGTTGAACGACAGCGGTGACACCGATTGGAACGTCGAGGTCGACGGTCAACGTGACCGATGGTTCGCTGCCGATTACCTATTCCGGGGCGTGCTCCTGAAACCCGGGAAGCACCGCGTTCGCTTTGTCTATCAGCCCAGGTCCTTCTACATCGGCACCGCAATCAGCCTGTCCAGCTTCTTCACCGTGCTGGCGTTTGGTCTCCTTCGAAAAGGCGTAAACGCATATCACTGAATTCGAAAGTATAATCTCGCTCGGAGCCATGAGACATCTGAGCTTGTAAGTCAAGCGGAAGAGGCGGACGGTTTGGCAAATCCGGCGACGGTTTTCCACAGACTTGGCACATCGGCTGGCGGTGGGAGGGCGCGGCGGCGAAGGCTTTCCGAATACCGTCTGTCATCGTAGAGCATTCGATGCTGCCCGACAATGGCTTCAATCCGCTTCTCATAATCGTTTAGGGCGGTTCGCAAAACCTGCAGCTGCCGCACCACCGATTGCACAAAACAAGCCGCGCTTCTCACCACCGCCCCGTCCCGCGTCGCCGGCACAGCCCCACGCACGTCTTCCAGAAAGGCAGCCACATCGGCAGGAGCCGAACGCGCATCTCGTCTCAGAAACGTTTTCAACTTCTGCCGCGATACCTTCTGCAGCGCTTCTAAATCCGGCCACTGCTCGAGCAAACGCCAGCATCATCACAATCGACGGAATTCAGATGGTTGCTGTCCATAGAAAGTGAAGACCCTCTCCGCAACTGAGCCGACTTCCGAGATACCCGCATCGTTCGAGCGGAAATCAAAAAATCCGCGAGGGCTAAACCACCCTAGTCTATGATCGGAGCCAGTGTCATGGGGTCTTGCGGAACCTGTCTCAAATACCTCGGAGACCAGGATTCGTTCGAGCGAATGATCGATTCTGATAAATAGCAAGGTGGACAGGACAGGTATTCTGGCAGGTTCAATCATAGATCCCATGCAAATACCACTCCCGTGTTTCCACCTCGCGATAAATACGATAAAGCGCGCCATCGTCTAAAACAACATCCCATTCTTCGCGAATCCAGGATGTAGATGCCCACCATTCCCCTGAGGTTTTCCAGGGACCGGCCGCACGGATCACGTTTCCTTTCACTCCCCGCGCCACAATATTTTTCGGAGCTGATTCCGAAACCCTGACGCGCGCCTGCAATGCCGGGCGAAATAAGCGCATGGCCAATCGCAAAACCTCCTGCTGGCGCGGCTCTTTGGTTTCGGCATTTTCTATTCCTCCCACACGCAAAGCGCCCATCTGAAACGCGTCAGGCCGATGTGTGTTCAGCAATTGCGGCGTGCCTGCATTTTCTTTTCCAACCATTCCCGCAATGCGAGCCAATGTAATTTGCAGCTTGTCGGCCGGCGGAGTTGGTGGTAAAAAAAATCCGCCCTGGACACGCCGCGGCTCTGCCGGCTCCACCCGCAAAACAAAAGCAGTGATGGGCGCCTCCGGTGGGTGGCGTTCTAAATGAAGCTGCAATAGCTTCAGCAGCGTGTGGCTTTCATCCAGCGGAACCGGAAATTCTAACTCGCATTGATATTCCTGGTGTGCTTCTAACTGGTGCGCTTCTAACTGGTGCGCTTCTAATGTGAATCGCGCTTTGAGTATTCGCGCGGCTCTCGATTGTGATCGCAGCCGCTTGCACAGTTCACCCAGCGCTCTGCCCAATAAAAAAAGCAAAGGCTCCAGCAAATCGAGCGGATGCTCCAATTCCATCCGCTCTTCATAATTGGTTACCGGCGCAGGAATATGAAGCGGCCGATCAATTTTTCCACGCGCCAGATTTTGTAAATAGATCCCGGCATTCCCCAAACGTTCGGCAACGCCGGTTTCCGGCAATGCCGCCAAATCTCCGCAAGTTTTGAGTCCCCAACGACGCAACACTTCCAGCAATCCGGAATCCAGAGTCGCCTTATGCGCAAATAACGATGTAACCGGAATAGGCGCGAGCTTTTCCGCCTCCTCGCCAGTCGTCACCAGCGTCACGCCTGTGCAATTGCGCGCCAGCAACAGGGCGGCATCCGGATTCGACGCTATGCCCAGATTCCCTTTCAATTTCCGCGCATATCCCGCGCGGCAAATCTCCGAAGCGATCTGATAGGGCGACCCGATTAATTTACGCAAGCCATCGATTGAGAAGAGAACTGCATTGACTGCAGCTTCCTCCACCTCTGGAGAGAACTCGTGCGCCAAGGCCAGGAGTTCGGAGTTGAGAGCAGCCTCTCCAG
Organism: Acidobacteriaceae bacterium; assembly: GCA_019244945.1. Classification (GTDB taxonomy): domain Bacteria; phylum Acidobacteriota; class Terriglobia; order Bryobacterales; family Bryobacteraceae; genus Bog-105. Next base: position 9,303 of record JAFASD010000119.1, read on the forward strand.
GAATATGGATACACGCAAACATCACGCCACCAGGGAAAGGATTTGCGGCTGAATGGCCCGAGCTTTGTGCAGGTTTGCCTCGCTCTCGATACCTCGCAACAGCAAAAAGGGCGCCGCACCCGTCCAATGAAATGCCTTAACTTTCAGCTCTATTCTTTTGGTAGAAGAGGACTTGCATTGCGAAGACGTAGCGCACACCAGGAAGACTGTGGGCGTGTGTTCCACCGCCTGCCGAAAGCGGTACCAATAAGATATCGGAAGGCGGTTTAACACGCGCGGTGTCGCCTCGCTGAGGTCCAGCAGCACCACGCCAAAACCTCCGGCATGAAGCAGTAGGTCAGCCGCGCGGATCGCATGTTCCGCATTCCCTCCGCAGCGCACCCAAATTAGCTGTTCCAACCGCACTCCTGCCAATGCCGCCGATTCCGGATGAAAGTTGTTGTTCAAATCAACTACGGCACAAACCTCGCCCGCCTGCGTCGCTTGCGCCAGGATGTACAAAGCCAACGAAGTTCTTCCTGACGATCTCGGGCCCGTTATTTCGGTAATCGCACCACGTGCTAAGCCTTTTAAAAACCGAAGCTTGGATAGGCTAAGGAGCTCTTTCGGTTCATGTAACTCTTTAAGCTGCGCGGCGCGTACGAAGCAAGTAGTATTCGCCATTTATTCGCCTAAGTTATTTTGCCTCAGAACTGCCCAAAAAATCAATTCCCCAGGGGCAATAACTCGGCTCGTGCTACCACAGAAGTAGAGAGGACATGTCCCGCCACAAAAGCAGCGCTTCCGAACAGCTGGGCGATTTCAGCACCAGCGTTCAAGTCATCCCCATCTCGGTGCTCGCGATTGCCATTGGGTTGATAGCCTCTTATGTCGCCTGGTTCTTACTGAAACTGATCGGCCTCTTTACAAACCTGTTCTATTACCAACGAATCAATACTGCCCTCTCGTCTCCGGCAGGCAATCATCTCGGTGTGTTTGCAATTGTGGTCCCGGTAATTGGCTCTCTGATCATCGGCATAATGGCGCGCTATGGATCGGAACGCATTCGTGGGCACGGCATTCCCGAAGCAATCGAATCGATTCTGATGAACGGAAGCCGCGTAGATCCAAAACTCGCCTTGCTGAAGCCGCTCTCTGCCGCCATTTCTATCGGTTCGGGCGGCCCGTTCGGAGCGGAAGGCCCCATCATTATGACCGGCGGCGCATTCGGGTCCATGATTGCTCAGTTTTTCCATCTAACCAGCGCCGAACGCAAAACCTTGCTCGTGGCAGGCGCAGCCGCGGGCATGTCGGCAACTTTTGCCGCTCCGCTCTCTGCCGTCCTGCTCGCCGTCGAGTTGCTGCTGTTTGAATGGAAGCCTCGTAGCGCAATTCCCGTAGCTTTGGCGAGCGCCACGGCAGGCATAGCACGGCGCTACTTGCTCGGGCTCGGCCCGTTATTTCCGGTTCCTGCTCATCCGGCGTTCATCGGACCGGAAGGTTTATTCGGCTGCATACTCGTCGGAATTGCTGCCGGTGCTCTCTCAGCTCTGCTGACCCTAGGTGTCTACGCAGCCGAAGATGGCTTCCAAAAACTCCCGATTCATTGGATGTGGTGGCCCGCCATCGGCGGCGTGTTCGTCGGGATCGGCGGCCTGATTTTCCCGCAAGCCCTAGGAGTCGGTTACGATACCATCGGCCTGCTCCTCAAAGGCAACACGCCGCTTTACTTCTTATTGGGAGTACTGCTCGTCAAGTCCGCCATTTGGATGATTTCGCTTGGATCGGGAACTTCCGGCGGTGTGCTCGCTCCCTTGCTCATGATGGGCGCTGCGCTCGGTGGCATTGCCGGCATGTTCCTTCCGCACTTCGGCCAGGGCTTCTGGCCGCTCGTCAGCATGGGCGCTATTCTCGGCGGAACTATGCGTTCTCCGTTTACGGGCATCGTTTTCGCGATCGAATTAACTCACGATTTCAACATGCTCTTGCCGCTGCTGGTCGCCTGCTTTCTCGCCCACGCTTTCACCGTGCTCGCGTTGAAGCGCTCTATTCTGACGGAGAAAATTTCGCGCCGCGGTTATCACCTGAGCCGCGAATATGCGCTCGATCCACTCGAAATACTTTTTGTTCGCGAAGTCATGCGCACCAATGTGGTCGCCTTACCTGCCAATGCCACGCTAGATAACGCTCGCGAGTTGATTCGTCCCACTCAAAAAGAACACGGGCAGCACCTTTTCCCTATCGTTGAAGAGGAGAACCGCCTGATTGGCGTAGTCAGCCGGAATCACCTGTTGAAGCTTTTTGAAGAAGCGCCCGCGAAAGCTTCCACCACTCTGCTTCGAGAGATCGTTTCCGGCTTTCCCGCAGTGGCTCGCGCCGACGAACCGTTGCGCATCGTTGTTTATCGGATGGTCGAAACCGGCTTGACGCGATTCCCAGTGGTTGACCCGGACAATGAAAAACGCCTCTTGGGAATGGTTTCGCTCCAGGATCTGCTTCACGCCCGAAGCCGAAATCTCGAAGAAGAACGCGCCCGTGAGCGCGTCCTGCGCCTGCGCCTGCCGCTTTCCCGCCGACCCAAAAATGAAGAGCTATCGCAAAGAACTCTGGTTTGAGATTCCCTCCAGACGCGCTTTCGTCAATATTACCGATCAGGTGAACTCCTGCTTGCGCGAGAGCGGCGTTTCGGAAGGATTGGTCCTCGTGAACGCCATGCATATCACCGCCTCGGTCTTTATCAATGACGATGAACGCGGGCTGCACCAGGACTACGAAAAATGGCTCGAACAGCTCGCGCCCCACGAACCCGTATCGCAGTACCGCCACAATGAAACCGGCGAAGATAACGCCGACGCTCATCTCAAACGGCAGGTTATGGGAAGGGAAGTCGTCGTCGCCATCACCAAGGCGCGCCTCGATTTTGGCCCGTGGGAACAGATCTTCTACGGCGAGTTCGACGGCCGCCGCCGCAAACGCGTTCTGGTAAAGATCATCGGCGACTAGTCTTGTGGGGCGGACGTCCTCGTCCGCGCCGGGCGTCCCCGCCCGGCTTCTCCGAACGTAAAGAAATTTCAGATACAGAAGACCAGCTAGCAGCTTTCGCGCGTTCGCTTACAGTCACTCTTCTCGCGTGTGCCCGCCCTACTTCTCCCGAACCACCCACGCAAAAATCATCCCGCCCGCCGGCGTCAGCAGATATTGCCTGCCGTCTAGTTCGTAAGTAGTGGGCGCCGCTGCCATCCGCGCACCCAAATTCACGTGCCAGAGTGTCTTGCCTGTCTCCGGGTCGAGCGCCAGAAGGTTGCTCGAATTATCCGCAGTAAATAAAAGTTTTCCGGCCGTCGTCAACATGCCCGCAAGGCCCTCGCCGTCTCCGATTTCGTGCTGCCATCGGATCTTCCCCGTGTTGTAATCAATCGCCTCGAGCACCGAATTCGCCCACAGATTGCGGTCGCGTCCCGCCCAGCCTTCCGGCTTGCCTTCAGCCGTCATATAAAAAATGCTCCACAACCGGCGCGCGCTCACGTAAAACAGCCCCGCATCCGGATTGAAACTCGGCGCCATCCAGTTTGTCGCTCCATCCGATCCCGGAGAAACGAGCGTACCGTCAGGCTTCGGCTCCTTCCCGGGATTTGGAATCGGCTCGCCACGCGAATCGATGCCTTTCGCCCAATCTGTCGCAATGAAAGGCGCCGTCAAGATATGTTCGCCCGTCGTGCGATCCAGTACGAAGAAATACCCATTCCGGCTCGCCTGCGCAAGCAGCTTTCGGTGCACTCCCTTATACTCGTCATCGAAAACCACCGGTGTTTGAACAGCGTCCCAATCATGCGTGTCATGCGGAGAGGGTTGAAAGTGCCAGTTCAGTTTGCCGGTGTCCGGGTTCAGAGAGACAATCGAGCACGTGTACAAATTCTCGCCTTTCCGCACATCGCCGTTCAGCACCGGATTCGGATTGCCGATCCCCCAATAGAGTTGGTTCAATCCCGGATCGTAGGTTCCGGTCATCCAGGTCATGCCGCCACCGTGTCTGATGGCGTCCCCTTCCTGCGGCCACGTGTCAGCGCCAGCTTCGCCCACATTCGGTTCAGTATTCCATCTCCATTCCACTTTGCCTGTCTCTGGCGAAACCGATTCCAGAAATCCCGGTATATCCGTTACATCTCCGGAAACGCCGACAATCACGTGGTCGCGAATCACCAACGGAGCCATGGTCGCGAAATAGCCGAGCTTCGGATCGGCAAGCTCAATATTCCATCGCACGGACCCGTTTTTTGCATTCAGAGAAATCAAATGGCAGTCGGGAGTTTCGAAATACAACCAGTCTTTATACATGCCGACCCCGCGCTGCCCAATGTGATCGCCCTGCGATTCGCGGTAGTAATGCCAGATAATCCGGCCTGTTCGCGCATCCGCCGCCCACACGTTATCGGGCGTCGTGAAGTACATAATTCCGTTCACCACCAGCGGAGAGGATTTGATGTCTACCGACTGCGGCTGCAAAACCCAGGCCAGCGTGAGCCTCTGCACGTTCTGTTGATTGATTTGCGAAAGGGCGCTAAAGCGCTTACCGGAATAATCGCCGTTAAAAGTCGGCCAATCAGCCGCAAGTGGCTTCAGCAACACTTGCGGATCTAATCCTTCGTCTCCGGCAAAACAGGAAAGCGCACAGGCGAAGGCACAAGCCAAGCAAGCAGATCGAACCATGGCTATTTCAACGTCTCCAGATAAGCGAATAGATTGTGTACATCCGCATCCGTATACTGATTCATCAACTCACGATGGGCCTCCAACGGGTCGCGAACACTAACTTCCACGTCTGATAATCGCCAGGAGCGATACCATCCGTCCTGACAGATAATGCCAATCGTGAATTCGTCTTCGTGTACCACCGCGCCCTCAAACCGCGTGCCATCGTGCTGGGTGATTACCGCCGCCTTCTTTATGTTTTTGCTTCCGGGATAAACTATGCGCTGTTGCAGCTCAATGGGAGAGTATTTCTTCGCAATTCCTTTCAGGTCTCCTGTAACCGAGTGGCACTTCGCGCAGCCACCCTCACCCGCAAAGAACGCCTTCCCCGCGTCTGCATTGCCGGTCAGAAGTTTCGCCAGCGGATAATCTCCCGGCACCCGCGCGCTGTGCAGAGCGGCCGAGGCTTGATGGTGAAGAAACGCGACGATGTCCCCGACCTGGCTGTCACGAAGCGTGGAGAAACTGGGCATGCCTTTATCCGGCCGCCCATTGCGAATCAATGGCCCGAGCAGATTCCCTTGATCGTCATGATTCACAATCGCCGATCGAACCAGATCAGGTCCACGCGCTCCCGTGGCATCGTTGCCATGGCAGAACCCGCAACTTGATTTGAACTCCGAGTGGCCGCGCCCCACCGCCCCTTCATCTTCGGTAGTTTGCGGCCGCTGAACGGGAGTGGGTTGATGCCCTTGTCCCGCAGCGGTGGCCAGACAACCAAGCAAACCGGCCATCCAATACAACGCGACAACCTTACTTCGCATAACAAACAAGTATTTCAGATGCTTCTAAGCCAGCTTGCCGCCGCAAGTGGCACGAAGTTTATCCGCGACAGAAAGGGCAGTGGATATTCTTATAGCCGAGTCCAACCAGTTGGAGTACAACAGCGTCCAGATTTGGGTCCGACTGATGGACACGGAAGCGGATCGTGACAACATTCATCGTTAGTTCTGACCGCGGCGTATTCAGAAGCGCGATTTCCGGCAAGACTCCGGTTCGGACAGCGCCTTTGATTTGATCATAGGTGCCGCGATCGGGATTGGCTTGGACGGCGGAGAGAGGCTTTAATACGACAGCCTCAAACATCTTGCCGGCCGTACCGCCGTAACCCTCGTGATAATCCTCGAATTTAGAAAGAGCGTAGTTGTCCCGATTGTTGCCTGTTTCTGGGGCTGGTAGCGGATTGGCAGGTTGATATTGGCCGGAGGCGATCCGAAGAAGATCGGCATTCTGAGGTCCCAAAAGAGCCGGTTGGCCGTGTGCAGAATAGTATTGAAGCGTAACGCCGTGGGGAAGATTGAAGCTTGTTCCGGTTGCGCTGCCATGCGCGCTGATCACGCATGTATCGGGACGCCCATGTCCCGGTGAACCCCAGACTTTAATGAGAGAGGTTTGATGCAGAGGCGGCAGCGGCATCAGCAGACATAATACCGTAGC
>JAFASD010000552.1 GCA_019244945.1 Acidobacteriaceae bacterium
ACCACTATCCTCGAAGCCATCAGTAAGGCCGGAGGCGTTCAGGAGTTCGCCAACACCAAACACATTTATGTCCTCCGTGGAGACAAACGGATTTATTTTAACTACAAGGATGTCCTACGAGGAAAACATATGGAGCAAAACATCCAACTGCAACCGGGCGACCATATCGTGGTCCCATAGGCACGCCAAGGAAATTAAACTATGCTGGATCGTCTCTCTGTACCACGCCGTCCCTTCGATTTTGAAGATTACGTAGACCTCTTAAGGAGGAATGTCCGGTGGATTATCGCCCCGACATTTGCCGGCCTCGTGATTTCCACCGTAGTGGCCTACATGATGGAGGATACTTACGTCTCCCATGCCCTGATCCGTGTCGTTCCGCAGCAAATCTCTCCCGAGCTGGTTCAAAGCACTAACAGCCAAAGCATCGTGGATCACGTGAACGCCATGGCCCAGAACATCCTGAGCCGTAGTGCCCTAACCAATCTCATCAATGCTCACGGTTTGTACAAAAAGGAGATAAAGCGCGAGCCGCTTGAGGATGTTCTCGAGAACATGAGGACAAAGGCAATCGGCATTCGAACGAGCACCGGGGTAGCCGTTTCCGGCCAGAACATGTCCGCCATGCAGATCTCCTTTTCCTACGGCAATCCCTACATTGCGCGGGATGTTTGCCAGGACATCGTGGGCCGCTTCATGAGCGAGAACAGCCAAACTAGTCTCGAAAATCAGGAACAGACGCAACAGTTTTTGAATGACGAGTTCGAACGCGCGAAAAGGGATCTGGACGAGAACGAACAGAAGCTCGCCAGTTATCAGGAACGGAACAAAGGACATTTGCCCGAGGAGATGGACATGAACATCTCTCAAATGAACGCGCTCGAACAACGCATGAGCTCTCTGACCGAAGCCCAAAGCAGAAACACGGAGCAACATATGTTGCTCGAAACTGCGCTTCACACTGCGAAGGACCGTCTCGCGGCGGTCAGTCTTGGAGGTTCGAGCCAGGTGCAATTCCATAACGAGAAGCTCACGGAGTTGGATAAGCAGATTGACCAACTCGAAGATGCAATCACGGCTATGAAAGACCGCTATAAGGACGATTACCCTGACCTCCAGTCGGCGCGCGAACGGCTGAGTGGGTTGAAGAAGCAGCGGGACGAAGTTTCCAAAGAGAAACCTTCCAAGACCGAAGCGCCCCCGGAGAGCCCGGTCATGAGCCGCGAACGCCTGGATGCGCAGGGAGCCGTCGAGCAATTGCAAACACAATTGAAAACCAATGCATTGGAAGCCCAGCAACTCCATAGTGAAGTTTCTAGCGTAAATGCCGCGTTGAGGAATTATCAGGCAAGCATTGCGACTGTGCCAGCGGGTATTAAGGAATACGCGGATCTTCTTCGAGACCGGGAGCTTTTGAAGAAGAGATATGACGACCTGCAGGAAAAGAAAGAAAAATCCGCTGTCTCCATGGATCTGGAACGCCGGAAGCAGGGGGAATCGCTGGAACAAGTCGACCCCGCTTCACTCCCAACTGCGCCAACCGCGCCCAAACGCGCATTGATCATTCCGATCGGCGCTGTCGTCGGGCTAGTTGTCGGGATTATCCTCGTCGCGATTCGCGAACTGAAGGACACCTCCCTCAAGAATCTCAAAGACGCGCGCCTGTACACCCAACTCTCCATTCTAGGAAGTATTCCGTTGCTCGAGAATGATCTGGTCGTTCAGCGTCGCAAACAGATCATGTGGGTCGGTTGGGCAACCGCAACCGTCGCTGGGTTGGCCATTATGGCCGGGTCAGTGGCGCATTATTACATGAACAGGGCATAAATCCCATGAGCCGTGTCCACGAAGCCTTGCGAAAAGCTCAGCAGAGCCCAGAGCCTGCTAAGCCGGATTCACGCGCCAAAATAGCTTCGAGCGTTATCGAAAGCCCCTTGGCCGTCGAAACTCCTGCTCCATCTCCGGCAGCAATCCTCGAAATCGAGGACATTGAGGACGCAATCCGAAACGCCACCGAACTACCGTACCATCCGCTGAGCGACGCGCTATTGGTGAATCCGGCGAAGCCCCGCGAAGCTCCCTCCGAAGAATTCAGAACTCTTCGGACCCGTCTCAACCACTTACAAAGCCTGCAGCCACTCCATACCCTGGTAGTGACGAGCGCCTCTCCGGCAGAGGGAAAATCCTTTACTGCCACAAACCTCGCCATCACGCAATCTCAATTGGCAGACAAGCGCGTACTGCTCGCGGATTTCGATTTCCGCCGTCCGACTGTCGAGAAAACCTTTCAAATCGATTCTTCTCCGGGCATTAGCGATTACCTTTTGGGGAAGGTTCGGATGGGCGACATCGTTCGCAGAATTGCCGGAACAAATCTATACGTGATGACGGCAGGCGAGATTGTTTCGAACCCCTTGGAGCTACTGAACCTAAAAGAATGCAAGCTGCTGCTCGAAACCGTGCGGGAGCATTTTGATTGGGTCATTCTGGACAGTCCGCCGCTTCTCTTTGCCGCCGATGGGAATCTGTTGGCGACCATGTGTGACGGTACAATCCTCGTGGTTCGCATCGGCACGACAACTTTCGATTCGGTCACGCGCGCGCTTCAATCGCTTTGCGAAAACAATATTCTGGGAATCGTAGTGAATGGCGCGCGGCGTGGTGAGCTTTACAGCAAGTACAACTACTATCACAACTACTATTACGCTCCCGGAGCTGAGTCCGAGGAAGCTGGCGATCTGCAGGCCGAGGCCGAGCAGCAGGAGTTGCAAGCAGATGAATAGTCAAAGTGCCCGCTGATAAATCTGCCGATACTCTCCCGGGCGTTCACGAATTGATCCGTGCGCGCTGGAGCCCACGCGCCTTTTCCGCACGGGACGTGTCCAGTGAAGACCTAAAAACAATACTAGAAGCCGCCCGTTGGGCCGCTTCCTCTTTCAACGAACAGCCTTGGCGGTTCCTGATCGCGCGGAAATCCGATCCCGAGGCATTCGCGAACATGCTCAGCCTACTAGTCCCTGCGAATCAGGCTTGGGCTAAGGCCGCGCCTGTATTGATGATCATGGTTGCGAAGCGGACCTTCTCGCATAGCGGTGCGCCGAATCTGTACGCGGTACATGACACCGGCCAAGCGCTCGCGCATCTGTTCTTGCAAGCCACAACTCTGGGTCTTCATGCCCACGGCATGGCTGGCTTTGATCGGGAAAGAGCGCGCAAAGAACTCAATATCCCAGACGATTACGATTTCGGAGCGGCTGTCGCATTGGGTTATCTCGGCTCCCCTGATGAGTTGCCGGAACAGCAGCGGGAAAAAGAACTTGCGAAGAGGACGCGGAAGCCGCTGAGCGAAATTGTCTTCGGCGCCAGCTTTGGGGAGCCTTTCGCGCTCTAATCTTTCGACAGAGTCACGATCGTAGCGCCCCAACCTCCAGCTCCGACTGGTGCATCGGCAAAATAGAGAACGTACCGAGTACGGCTGAGGATTGATCGCACCAATTCGCGCTGCACTCCGATCCCCCGGCCGTGAATAATTCGCAGCGCCGTGAAGCCGCGCCGATGCGCTTCTTCTAAATACGCTTCAACCGCGGGCTTCACGTCACGGGGCGCGAAAGCATGGAGATCGAGAACGTCGGTGATCGGAATCTCCACCGGGTCGTCTTCGGCCATCTTCAAAAGGAATTAGGGAATGCCTGGCACCCAGCTACGGTGTTGGGGTGCCGCAGGCGTTCGGCCATCGCTCAAAGCGGCGCGAGGTGGCGCATTCGCGAAGTTCAGGTCATCTTCATTGAACGTCAGAGCCCGGTCCAAAATCATTTCCACCGTCGATCCTTTGCTCAGGGTGGCGTCTGGACCGCGTGTCAGAAGTACGCCCAAAAGCCCTGCGGCCGCTCCAGCCCCAGCGCCGATTCCAGCGCCCCGTGCGATGTTTCCTGCAGCCGCTCCAATTCCCGTGCCGATCACGGTACCCGAAGTGGTCCTGTCTATGACCGTGCCAACGTCGCCGCTCTTGTTACCCGGCCCGCTGATCTTGCTCTGCTCGCGCTTCAACGTCTCATTGTCGCGAGCGTCGAGTGCCCCCAGATCGGAGCGGAAGTTACGGCTCACGCCGTTCGGAAGCGTCAATGAGTCGAAACGGACCTGGATTTCGCCTCGTCCCTTCACTCTCCCGGGACGCTTCACTTCCGTGATTGTTCCCGTTACCCAACTACCCTGCGGAATCACGATCCGGCTCCCGGAGAGAACCGGAAATGCCGTTTCGAGATAAATGCGATCACCCACCGCAGCCTCTTTGGTGCTGACGCTGTTAATCATGTTCAGTAAAACGTGGGTGCCCGGAGGGACGCTGAACGATGACCCCGGCGGCGCTTCCTCGCGTTGCTTGAAACCGCCTTGACCTTGAGCGGGAGGAGGATTTTGGGCTTGCGGCGCATTCTGAGCGAACGCCGCCAGGAGAGCGCTCGAAAGGAGACAAGCAAGGGCCAAGCGTTTGGACATTAACCGACCTCTCCATCCAGTTTAAGATGGCGCGTGCGGCTTTGGGCAACCATTCGACTCGCTTTCTTCAGAACCGTGCTCATCGGAATCGTCCCTAGTTCCTCAATATGTATCCAACGGCATCGGCCAAGTTCATCGGGCACGGTCGCTTCCACGATCTCAAAACGGTAGTTGTGGAACGTAATGCCATGCCGGAACGAGCCCAACTTTCGGTGAATAGAGATCCCGGGCAAATGCTCCCGTTCAGGCAATTCCCAAAATCCCGGCATAAGCCGGGACTCTGGCGGACGCTGCCAGACCAGTACTTTCCCGCCACTTTCGACCCAGAATAAAACTCGTTCCTCTCGCACGTTTTTTTGAGCGGTTATTTTCACCGGTAGATCGTTCTCGCGCCCGCTTCTTCGCGCCCTGCAAATGCTCGACACTGGGCACAGCAGGCATTGTGGATTCTTGGGCAGACAAAGGGTAGCGCCGAGTTCCATCACCGCTTGGTTGAACACGCCGGGTTGTTCGCGATCGAGCAGCTTATCGGCAATTGCAGAGAAGTGCTTGCGCGCGTTCACGCTAGCGATGTTGGTCGGATCATTAAAAATCCGGCTCAGCACTCGAAATACATTGCCGTCAACCACTGCATGTGGCAGATTGAATGCGATGCTTGCGATAGCAGCGGCTGTATATTCGCCGATTCCCGGAAGCCGGCGAATGTCGCCATAGGTAGAGGGAAATGAGCCGGCATCGCGCATCTGCTGGGCGGCGCGCTGCAAATTTCGAGCTCGATAGTAATAGCCCAGCCCCGCCCAATAGGAAAGCAGTTCGGAGTCGTGTGTGTTTGCCAGGGCATGGAAATCAGGAAAGCGCTCCAGGAACCGCTCGTAATAGGGAATCACCGCGGCAACTCGCGTCTGTTGCAGCATGATCTCGGAAATCCAAATGGCGTAAGGATCGTGTGTGCGCCGCCATGGCAAGTCCCGCCTTGACGAGTCGTACCAAACGCGCAGATCCTTCCTTAGCCGCTCGATTTCGACGGCGGATAGGATCTTATAATGAGAAGGATCTCCCGCTTCCTGCGCCTTCACGTTCTTTTGGATCAATGACGGAAAATCCCAGCTTACAGTCTTGTGAATCCGTTGTAGCTGAAGATGTAGCGGAGGCGGCCAAACCTGTCCTTGCCGTACACGGCGCGCGTGTTCACAATTTGAAGAACATCCACGCCGAGATTCCTCATAACCAGCTTACGGTGGTTACCGGCGTATCCGGGTCAGGCAAGTCTTCGCTGGTATTCGACACGATCTATGCGGAGGGACAACGACGTTACGTCGAATCTCTCTCTGCGTATGCCCGCCAGTTTCTCGAGCGCATGGAGAAACCGGAAGTGGATGAAATTCTCGGGATTGCGCCTCCGATTGCGATCCGGCAAAAGAACCAGACCAGAAATCCGCGTTCTACGGTCGCCACCGCAACTGAGCTTTACGACTTCATGCGATTGCTGTGGGCACGCGCGGGCCGTACGTATTGTCCAAATGACGGAACCCGGATCGAACGGGACACGGTGGATCAAGTCGCTGCCGCTATGCTTGCGGAGCCGGAAGCCTCGCGGTGGTATGCCCTGTTTCCCGTCCGAGCGCAAACAGCCGACACTGATGCCACGGCCCTCAGAGATCGTCTCTTCGATCTGCGCAAGAAAGGGTTCAACCGGCTGTTTCAAAGCGGGCAAACGTTTGAATTCTCCACGCCTGAGTCACTGCTCGAAATAGATTTCACCAAGCCCGTGTATGTGCTTGCGGATCGAATTGTCATTCACCCCGATTCGCATCAGCGGCTGGTCGATACAGTAGAGATTTGCTATCGGGAATGCGGAGAAGTATTTTTCGAGCAGGCCGGGGTGGCGGATCCTCGAACGCTTCACTTTGCCGAGCGATTCGCGTGTAAGACGTGCGGCTTGACCGCCGCGCCCCCGGAGCCAACGCTCTTCAGCTTCAACAATCCGATGGGCGCATGCCCCACGTGTCAGGGTTTTGGCAACACCATCGATTACGATTTGGATCTGATTGTTCCTGACCCGACCCTTTCCATCGAAGAAGGCGCGGTCGATCCATGGACCAAACCCCAATACAGTTGGTATTTCGATGAAGAGTTCAAGCCGAAATCGCGCGGCAAGGCGCGTCTGAACGTTCCGTACTGCGATCTGAAGAGCGACGAAAAAGAATTTCTACGTAAGCACATTTACCGTTTCTTCAACGAAGTGGAGAAAAAGAAATACAAAGTCCACGTGCGGGTATTTATGAGCCGCTACCGAGCTTATACAGAATGTTCAGCGTGCCGGGGAGCGCGGCTCAGGCCGGAGGCGCTTTGGGTGCGTTTGGGCGATTGCACGGTTGCCGAAGTGTCGCGGATGAATATCGCTCGCGCGCAACACTTCTTCGACACTCTACAATTGAGCGCGGAAGAAGCCGAAATCGCAGGCCGCATTCTCGAGGAGATACGACAACGCTGCAAGTTCCTCAATGATGTGGGTCTCGAATATCTCACACTGGACCGTCTTTCGGCCACGCTCTCCGGGGGAGAGGCACAGCGCATTCAACTCGCAACCTGCCTCGGCTCGCGGCTGGTGGGCGCGGTCTATGTACTGGACGAGCCATCCATTGGACTGCACAGCCGCGATACCGCACGGTTAATTCATATATTGATAGACCTGCGCGATCTTGGAAACACGATCATTGTGGTTGAGCACGACCCGGAGATCATGGCCGAAGCCGACCATATTCTAGATCTCGGTCCGGGCGCGGGAGAAAACGGAGGCCGAGTCATATTCTCTGGTACGTACCGACAGCTTCTGCTTCCGTCAGCAGCATCATCGTTGACGAGCCGTTACTTGCGAGGCGACCTGACCGTCTGGCACCGGCGAGAGCGCCGGAAAGTTAATCCCAAGAAAACGATCCGCTTTACGGGAGCGCGCGCGAATAACCTTAAGAACATCGATGTCGAGATTCCGTTGGGTCTGATGGTCGGCGTTACCGGAGTTTCCGGTTCCGGAAAGTCGAGTCTCGTCCATGATGTTATTTTTCGGACGCTCGATTGGGAGGTCAATAAAAACCGAGTAACTCCAGCAGAAGACGAGGGCACAGGAATCGTTCGAAAACTGCCACTGAAGCGCGTGGACCGGGCGGATCTGGTAACCAGCGTGGTTATGGTGGATCAGTCGCCCATTGGGAGAACACCACGCTCCAATCCGGTCACCTACATCAAAGCATTCGATCTCATTCGTGACCTGTTTGCGTGCACACCTGAAGCGGAAAGGCGTGGCTATACCGCCGGATATTTTTCGTTCAATGTACCAGGCGGGCGCTGCGAAACCTGTCAAGGCGACGGCACAGTCACCGTTGAAATGCAGTTTCTAGCCGATGTGGAACTCGTTTGCGAGGAATGCAAGGGCACACGCTACAAATCGAGCATTCTCGACATCCGCTACAAAGGGCTGAATATTCACGAAGTTCTTCAACTGACCGTCCGCGAGGGGCTGTCTTTTTTCGCTGACACCCCGAGGTTGGCGGCACGCTTGAAAGTGCTCGAAGATGTCGGGCTCGGATACCTGCGGCTCGGCCAATCCGCGACGACGTTGAGCGGCGGAGAGGCGCAGCGTGTCAAGCTTGCGGCGCACCTCGCGCAGTCGAGCTGCGAAGGCACGCTCTTTCTCTTGGACGAGCCGACAACCGGCCTGCACTTTGATGACATTGCCAAGCTGTTGCAATCTTTTGAACGACTGATTCACAACGGTGGAAGCATTCTGATCATCGAGCATAACTTGGATCTGGTTCAGGCGGCAGATTGGATCATCGACCTGGGACAGGAGGGCGGCGAAGCCGGGGGACGGATTGTCGCGCAGGGAACTCCGGAAGCAATCGCGGCGGTTGCGGAGTCCTACACGGGAAAGTATTTGAAACAGGTGTTGGATCAGCGGGCTATCGCCTGAATGGATGCTCTTCGAAGTCTGCCATCGGTGGATCAAGTCCTTCGCAATCTCAAGCGCTTGGACGGTGTGCCGGAAGCGCTGATCACAAACGAAATACGCAACGTCCTTTCCGCAAGGCGCCAGGCATTATTGGCAAATGAAGAGATCAGTGCAATCCCGGTGGAGCAGATCGTTCAAGAACGTATCGATAAGCTGCTTAAACCTTCGCTTCGTCCGGTCATCAATGCAACTGGAGTCATCCTGCACACGAATCTCGGACGTGCTCCGCTGGCGGCCTTCCAGCCAATCTCGGGATATTCGAATCTCGAATACGATCTGGATAAAGGAAAACGGGGCAAACGGGATGTTCATGTTGCCGGTTTCCTGGACCGTCTGTTAGGAACGCCCGCGATAGTCGTCAACAACAACGCTGCGGCCGTTTATCTGGTATTGAACGAGTTGTCAGCGGGGCACGAAGTGATTGTCTCGCGCGGCGAGTTGATCGAGATTGGCGATGGGTTTCGCATTCCAGAGATCATGAGCCGCTCCGGAGCACTGCTTCGCGAGATCGGAACGACCAATCGCACCCGGATCGATGATTACCGACAGGCCATTAACGAAAACACGCGTCTGATTTTACGGGTGCATCCTTCGAATTTTCGCGTCACAGGGTTCACGGGCCGCCCGGAACTGAGCGAGCTGGCGCAGCTTGGACGTGAACGCGGCATTCCGGTCTATGAAGACTTGGGAAGCGGATGCCTGGTTGATTTGCGATCTTACGGGATACACGAACCGCTGGTCTCCGATAGCCTATTTGCCGGTATAGATCTGGTCTCCTTTAGCTGCGACAAGCTGTTAGGTGGCCCGCAGAGTGGCATCATCGCCGGCGACGCGCAGCTTGTCACCAGGATCCGGCGAAATCCGATGTACAGAGCGTTTCGGGTCGATAAATTAATTCTCGAATCGCTCGAAACGACTCTCCGCCAGCTATTGGTGCAAAACTGGAGGGCTGTTCCCACCTTGCGAATGATTTTCGCGAATGTAGAGGAAATACGCGAGCGAGCCGAACGCGTTGCACGAAACCTCAGAAACCTCAATGCGGAAATCAGGCCCAGTGAATCCGTGATCGGGGGCGGTTCAACACCCGATCAGACATTACCGACATGGATTGTCGAATTAACTGTACCCGATCCAGTAATCTTCGAGCAGCGACTCCGAAATGCAGCAGTACCGGTCATCGCCAGAATCGAACGGGACAGGATTGTTCTCGACATGCGCACCGTTGCGGAAGGCGAAGAAGAATCGTTGCTTTCCGCCGTCCGAAGCGCAGCAGAAAGCTAGGCGTCCATTTTCCATACGACCTGCCCACCCACTATCGTTGCGATCGGCCCCCCACGGAACTTGTGGCCATGAAAGGGTGTGTTGCGGCTCTTTGATGGCGAGCGGTTCACATCGTAAGTCCACTCATGATCGAGACCGAAGATCGTAATATCCGCCGGAGCGCCGGCGCGGAGGGTTCCACGGTCGATAGAAACGATGCGCGCAGGGTTGTTGGTAAAAAGCTGCACAAAGCGCGATAAATCCAGCTTGCCCGGATGGTACAGGTGCTCGAGCGCCAATCCGACCGCGGTCTCCAGCCCGATGATGCCGAAAGGGCAGCGCTCGAATTCCTGCATCTTTTCAGCGCCCGGATGTGGCGCGTGGTCCGTCGCAATCGCATCGATTGCGCCACTGACCAGGCCCTCGCTGACAGCGTTCGCATCACATCGCTCGCGGATGGGTGGTTTCATTTTGTAATTGCTGTCATACGGGCGCATCTCCGAATCGGTGAGCGCGAAATGATGCGGAGTTGCTTCAGCAGTAACCTTTAATCCACGCCGTTTTGCAAACCCGACCATCTCCACAGAATTCTTTGAAGAAATGTGGGCCACGTGATAACGGCATCCAGTTACTTCGGCCAGAAGAATGTCACGCGCGACCATGACATCCTCGGAGCTTCTGGGGATACCGCGTAAGCCGAGTCGCGTAGACTCTATGCCCTCGTGCATGTCTCCTCCCGCGCTGAGATGGAGATCCTCACAGTGCTCAATGAGGGAAAGGTCCAGTGCTTGGGCAAACTCCATGGCTCGGCGCGCGACGCGAGCATTCATCACGGGCCGGCCGTCGTCAGAGATGGCGACAATGCCGGCTTTCTTCATGGATGCGATGGCCGATAATTCCTCGCCGCCACTACCCTTCGTAATGGCGCCGATCGGGAAAACGTTCACGCTTGCAAAACGCCGCGCCTGGTCTCGAATATAGTTCGTGACGGTCGCATTATCATTCACCGGCTGAGTATTGGGCATGCAGCAGATGGAGGTGAATCCGCCCGCTGCTGCGGTCCGCGATCCGGTTTCAATTGTCTCCGCATGTTCAAAACCCGGCTCGCGAAGATGCACGTGCATGTCAATGAAGCCCGGCGCAACAATGAGACCGGAGGCATCGAATTCATCACTCCCCAAGACTTGGAGATCCGGGCCGATTTCACGAACGATGCCGTTTTCGATTGCAAGATCACAGACCCGGTCGAGCTGCTGCGAAGGATCGATCACCCGGCCGTTCTTGATAACCAGTTTGCTCATTACGCCAGAACTCTCTCCAGCACAGCCATACGCACCGCAATCCCGTTTTCCACCTGATTCAGGATGGCCGAACGCTGCGAGTCAGCCACTTCTGACGAAATTTCGCGGCCGCGATTAATTGGCCCGGGATGCATGACGATGACGTCAGGTCTGGCGAGCGCGATGTGTTCGGGCCGAAGCCCGAAAAATCGGAAGTATTCATTCGCGCCAATGGGGGCTTCTTCCTGGCGTTCAAACTGGACGCGGAGCATCATGATCACGTCGACGTCACGAATGGCCTCCTCCATATCGCAGGTGAGCTCGATTCCCGGCGCGATTCGCCCCATCTCCCGCGGTAACAGAGACGCGGGGCCGCACAGCACAACGCGACCGCCGAACTTGGACAGGAGAAAAATGTTCGAGCGAGCCACACGGCTATGCGCGATGTCTCCAATAATCGCAACGCGCAATTCTTCCAGGCTGCCGCGGCGATCGATGATAGTAAGCGCATCGAGCAGTGCCTGCGTGGGATGTTCGTGAGTACCGTCACCGGCGTTCACAATAGGAATCGGCAGATGGCGGGATAGAAAATGAGGCGCTCCGGATGCGGAATGGCGCATGACAATGGCGTCCGGGCGCATCGCGCCAAGCGTGTTGAGCGTGTCCACAAGAGATTCGCCCTTGGAAACACTAGATGATGAACCCGTAATGGAAAGGATGTCTGCGCCCAGCCGTTTCGCCGCGATTTCGAAGCTAGTCCGCGTTCGGGTAGATGCTTCGAAGAAGAGATTCACAATGGTTCGGCCGCGGAGAGTGTCGAATCGTTTAAACGTGTGTCCCGGCTCCGGCTGAAATTCCTTGGAGCGCGCCAGTATGGTTTCAATCTCCTCGCGCCGGAGCGACTCTATGTCAAGCAGACCTGCGGCCATTCTCTGTCAATGCGCATCCCGCGCAGATGGATCATCCACTCTTTCCACCAGGAGAACTTTCTCCTGCCCATCGATTTCCTGGAATTTTACTTCGATAATTTCGGCGTTGCTGGTTTGCACCATGCGCCCGACATAGCGGGCCTCGATGGGCAACTCGCGATGCCCCCGATCTATCAAGACGAGTAACTGCACGCGCGCGGGCCGGCCGTGATCAAACAGCGCATCGAGAGCGGAACGAATCGTTCTACCGGTATAGAGCACGTCGTCCATTAGAACGATGTCTTTTCCGGCAATGGGAAAATCGATCTGATTTGCGTTCAAAACGGGGCGTTCGGAGATGGTTGAAAGATCATCTCGGTAAAGGTTGATATCGAGAATGCCAACCTTGATCATCTCGGTAAAGGTTGATATCGAGAACGCCAACCGGTATCTTCACAGCTTCAAGGCTCTCAATCTTTCGAGCTAAGCGTTGGGCGAGCGGT
>JAFASD010000044.1 GCA_019244945.1 Acidobacteriaceae bacterium
TTCGCTTACGCAGATCTGTTCTTCAATCCTGTAGATCCTGCGGCGACCACTTCACCCGGATATCTTGCGGATCCGTTCGGCACGACCGGAAGCGTCAATCCCTTCCCGTCCAAACCGCCTTCTTCTAGCCTCAATTTTGCAAACGCCGGATATCTTCCGATTGGGGGCGGTGGTGTGTATTTCGTCGATCCACATCTTCGAACTCCGTATGTTTACCAATATAATTTCTCGATCGAGCAGCAACTAGCGACAGGGATGGTATTTGACATCGGCTACGTTGGCCAGGACTCACACAAGCTCACCGAGTTAGTGGACATAAACCCGTTTATACCTGGTGCAAGTAACCGCTTCTACGATGCAGGTGACCCGACTAATTCCACTTTCAGTTATCTGGATGAATTTCAAAATGTCGGCAAAGCGAACTACAATGCCCTTCAAACCAGCCTGACGAAGCGGATCAGCAACAACCGGTTTTTCGGAAGCACTTTTTTTACGCTTGCGTACACCTGGAGCCACGAAATTGACAATGGGTCGGGATTCCGCCAAACCCGGAGCTCGCTGGTTCCGTACTTTGACCACGACTACTTTCGGGCATCGGGTGACTATGATTTACGTCACAATCTGACATTTTCCGGCGGATGGGAACTGCCGTTCGATCAGCTCTGGCAGAGCGGGCCCAAGCTGCTGACAAAAGGGTGGAGTCTCTATCCCATCGTGACGTGGCACACCGGCTTTCCACTAGATGTTTTTGCCGGGCTGTCTACTTCCCGGAATGATCCAGGTCCTGCCGGTGACGGTCAGGCCAGCGAGGTGCGTGCGGACCTCGTGGGCAATTCAGTAACGATTCTGAATGCCCATGCTAATCAGACCATCAACGGTGTTGCCGGAAACTACTATTTCAACCCGGGGAACTTCTCGAACGCGAGAGAAGTGGCGTTGGACGCCATTGCAAAGACGGATCCGGCGGCACTGATCGGCCAGTTTACGGAAGGTTCATTCCCGCGCAACGCGCTGCGCGGCCCTGGCTTTATCAACACGGATTTATCGCTTGCGAAGCATCTGTTTCTCTTCGGTGAGAGATTTGATGCGGAGTTGCGCGCTGATGCGTTCAACATCTTCAACCATACAAATTTCGCAAATCCGGATACGAACATCAGTTCCTCTACCTTCGGCATCATTTCGCAAGTGGTAGGCGAAAATTCAGCTACGAATCCTGCTGGCCCGCGGATCATCCAAGTCGCGCTGCACCTGCGTTTTTAACAATCGAACAGGTCGCGAATCGAATTCACTGGCCGCTGCTCGGCACGTATCGCAAGACTGCTTTTGCTAGGTTAGCCTGAGACCACCATGACTGCAAAGTTTTCCTTTCTGTATTGCCTTGTTATGACACCGGTCCTGGCTGCGACTTATACGGCTCCGCAGGAAGGAACCTGGATTGCCCAAGACTTTCATTTTCGCAGCGGCGAAGCGCTTCCTGAACTGCGGCTACACTATCTCACCATTGGACAGCCACGAAGGGACACGAACGGAATAGTGCGAAACGCCGTTCTGATTATGCACGGTACAACAGGGCGTGGCCGCGGATTTCTGACGGATTCCTTCGCAGGTCACCTCTTCGGTCCGGGCCAGTTGCTCGACGCAACCCGGTTTTTCATCATTCTCCCGGATGCTATCGGTCACGGCGAATCCAGCAAACCGAGTGACGGCTTGCGCATGCATTTTCCCAAATACACCTACGATGACATGGTGAAGGCGGACTACCTGTTGCTTACCGAAGGTCTGCACATCAATCACCTAAGACTCGTGATGGGGACCTCCATGGGCGCTATGCACACCTGGGTCTGGGGCGAAACCTATCCGGATTTCATGGACGCGCTGATGCCGCTTGCCAGTAATCCTGTGGAGATCGCCGGACGCAACTGGATGCTCCGGCAGATGATCATCAACTCGATCGAGCAGGATCCCGATTGGAACAACGGAGACTATTCGCAACCGCCGGTTCACGGTTTGACCTGCGCCATGTACGTCATGTCGATAATGACCAGCAGCCCCTTGCAGATGCAGAAGCAATATCCAACGCGTAAGGAAGTGGAGCAAATGATGAAGACCACCATCCCTGCGCGTGTCGCGGCGCAGGATGCGAATGACATGATTTACGCGTTCGAAGCTTCCAGATTCTACAACCCAGAACCGGGTCTGGGCAAAATCAAGGCACCGCTCATGGCGGTAAACTCGGCGGATGACCAGGTGAATCCTCCTGAACTCGGCATTGCCGAACGGGAGATTCGGAAAGTAAAGCATGGCCGCTTCGTCTTGCTCCCGATCAGTGATGAGACGCGCGGCCACGGCACGCATTCTCTACCCGCCGTTTGGGGCGAATATCTGAAAGAGCTGCTTGCCGAGTCTGAGAACAAACTCTGAACTAACGCAGTCGTTATCCGAATTGTTTCCGTATCGCCGCGAATTGTTAATTGTTCGTTCGCTTCACCGCGCATGCTCGATAAAAGCGTTCGGATCTGCGGCTCCGCGTCGATCACGTTTTGGCACTGCAATCGCATGAGAATTCAGCCGGGAGAACCGCATGCCAAAAAAGATCGTGATCTGCTGCGACGGTACTGGCAACGAGTTCGGTGATGCCAACTCGAACGTCGTCAAGCTATACAGCACCCTGATCATCAACAACGAGCAGGTCGGCTACTATCATCCGGGTGTCGGAACCATGGGCGCGCCCACCGCTCGTGGCCGCATCGAGAAAGCCTGGACCCGCATCAAGGGTCTCGCGTTCGGTGCCGGTCTGTTGGACAATGTCGCCGATGCTTACCGCTATTTAATGGACACTTACGCTGACGGCGATCAGATCTATCTGTTCGGGTTCAGTCGCGGGGCCTATACAGCACGGGTCCTAGGTGGCGTACTGCACATGTTTGGATTACTCTGTCCTGGCAACCAGGGGCACCTCCCATACGTGATGCGCATGTACGCCGCACGGCGGCGGAACGCGGGACGGCACACGCCAACGGCGGGAGTTGACGAGCAATTCAAATACACGTTCTCACGCGATGTTCGGCTGCATTTTGTTGGAGTCTGGGACACGGTCAGCTCCGTGGGCTGGATCTACGATCCCATCAAGCTCCCCTTTGCGGGGCAGAATCCGATTATCGATATTGGACGACAAGCGATTTCGATTGACGAGCGGCGTTGCTTTTTTCAACCGATGCTTTGGATCTCTGCGCATGCCCGCCAGGACATCAAACAGGTTTGGTTCACGGGTGTTCATTCGGATGTGGGCGGAAGTTATCCAGAAAAAGAGAGCGGTTTATCAAAACTGGCGCTCGAGTGGATGCTCGTGCAAGCGGTTGAGGCGGGTTTGCTGGTCAACAGGAGCAAAGCGAATTGCGTTCTCGGCCGGGGATGCTCTGAAAGATTTCTTCCCAGATACGTTCCACCAGATTCAGGTGCGCAGAAACATGAATCCCTGGCCGGTGCCTGGTGGTTATTCGAATTGCTCCCGCATCGCTACGACCAAAAGCCGGGAAAAGCTTCAAGCGAGGGCTGGCGCATCCCGTTGGGCGCGCATCGCGTGATTCCAGATCACGCCTGTATTTACGAACCGGCTCTCGCGCGGATTGCCAGCAACCGTTTGCCGACAAGTTTCGTTCGCGAGCCGCGGGTCGTCTTTCCCTTTGAACAGGCGATGCAGACGTCCGCATAATCGGGGGAACGCACCGGGACCGCAATCGTCCTCGATGTGACAATAGACTGCGCTCGAAAAGACATGCATTACAGATCTCTAGGCAGAACAGGCTGGCAAATTTCTGAAATCAGTTTTGGAGCTTGGGCCATCGGCGGCTCTTGGGGCGAGGTAGACGATCGCGAATCGATGGCTGCTTTACATCAAGCGGTCGACTGTGGTGTGAATTTCATCGACACCGCCGACGTATACGGCATGGGGCGCAGCGAACGTCTCATCGCACAGCTCAAGCGTGAGCGGCGCGAAGAGATCATTGTGGCAACCAAGGCCGGCCGTCGTCTGCACGCACAAACGGTTGATGGTTACACGCGCGAAAATCTGACTGC
>JAFASD010000115.1 GCA_019244945.1 Acidobacteriaceae bacterium
AGGCTATAGTGCGTAAACAGCGATCCGATATGAGCTAATTCGGTCTGATCCGACCTCAAGAACTTCTTTCGCGCTGGAACGTTGAAGAACAAATCCCGAACGGAGATTGTCGTTCCAACCGGTCTCGCCATCTCATCGCATCGAAGCAATTTCCCGCCGGCAATCTCGACCGCTGTGCCCGTTTGCTCTTCGGCAGATCGCGTTTCGAGGACGAGCCTGCTGACTGAGGCAATCGACGGCAGCGCCTCGCCTCGGAAACCAAGTGTCGCGATGGCCAGCAGATCCTTGACGTCGCTCAGCTTGCTGGTTGCGTGCCGCTCGAATGCCAGAAGCGCGTCATCGCGCAACATCCCGCATCCATCGTCTTGAAGACGAATGAGACGCCGTCCGGCATTTTCGGCATCGACGCGAATCTCGGTTGCGCCCGCGTCGAGCGAGTTCTCCAACAGTTCCTTGACAACGGAAGCGGGCCGCTCGACCACCTCACCTGCCGCGATCTTATTCGCGACAGTATCCGAGAGGATTCGTATGCGCCCCATTACGGGTCAGTGGGTACGTGAGGTGCTGCTCAGCCGCTCATTGCGGCAAGGAATTCGGCGTTAGATCGCGTTTTGCCCAGTTTGTCGAGCAATAGTTCCATCGACTCAACTGGCGACAGCGGATTTAGGACTTTGCGCAATATCCAGACCCGATTCAGCTCTTCGCGAGGCATCAGCAGCTCTTCTTTTCTGGTGCCGCTCTTATTGATATCGATCGCCGGGAACACGCGCTTATCGACTAGTTTGCGGTCGAGATGAATTTCCATATTGCCTGTTCCCTTGAATTCTTCGAAAATCACGTCATCCATGCGGCTACCGGTGTCAATCAAAGCTGTGGCGACAATGGTCAGCGATCCGCCTTCTTCGATATTGCGTGCCGCGCCGAAGAACCGCTTCGGGCGCTGCAAAGCATTCGAATCGACGCCGCCGGATAGAACTTTGCCGGATGGCGGCACCACGGTGTTGTAAGCGCGAGCAAGCCGCGTGATGGAATCCAGCAGAATCACGACATCGCGCTTGTGCTCCACCAAACGCTTCGCTTTTTCGATAACCATTTCCGCCACTTGAACGTGACGCGAAGCCGGTTCATCAAACGTAGAGCTGATCACCTCGCCACGTACGGAGCGCTGCATGTCAGTAACTTCTTCCGGCCGCTCGTCAATCAGCAGAACAATTAAATTCACGTCGGGGTGATTTGTCGTCACCGAATTCGCGAGACTCTGCAAGAGCATCGTCTTGCCCGTTCGGGGCGGAGCGACAATCAAGCCGCGCTGGCCTTTGCCGAGTGGGGTAAGCAGATCCATCACCCGACCCGAAAAGTTGTCCTTAACGGTTTCAAGCTTCACTCGCTCATCTGGGTAGAGGGGCGTGAGATTGTCGAAGAAAATTTTGTTGCGTGCTTCCTCGGGTGGCTCGAAATTGATCGCATCGACCTTAATTAGTGCGAAATAACGCTCGCCCTCTTTGGGAGGCCTGATCTGGCCGGACACAGTATCGCCGGTTCTCAGATCGAAACGGCGGATCTGCGAAGGCGACACATAAACGTCATCGGGCCCGGGTAGATAATTGTATTCTGGAGCCCGCAAAAAGCCAAAGCCATCTGGCAGGCACTCCAGCACGCCTTCAGAAAAAATGAGGCCGCTTTTTTCGGCCTGTGTTTGAAGGATCTTAAAAATTAGTTCTTGTTTCCGCAGACCTGCCGCGCCCGGCACATTGAGGTCCTTTGCGATCTGGTTCAGCGCTTGAATACTCATGTCCTTCAGCTCGACCAGATCTAGAGTGGTGGTGCCGTTGCGTGGGTTTTGAGCGCCGGTGTTGCCGAGAGAATGTCGGCCGCGGCGCTGGGGTCCCTGCGCTGGCGGAGGCCCTTGTGGCGGCGGCTGCTGAGCCGTTTGTGTTCGCGCCTCGGGAGGTCTTCCGTTGCCTCGCGGTTCAGAGTGCCTCGCTTCACCAGCGGGTCTTACGCGCCCGCCGACCGGCTTCTCTGGTCGCGCTTCGGTCGTCTTCGCTTCTGGGGCATCGGGAGGCTTCGCTTGCCCTCCATCGGTACCGATCTTTTCTTCGCCGCTTGATTGTGGCGTCTCGGTGGGCGTACCTTCGGTGGCCGCCGCGGGAACTACTGTTTGTTCTTGATCTTCGAGATGGTTTGCCAAATTTCCCTCACTCCCCGGCCGTCAATGGCCGAGAACGGCATTGGCTCTTGATCCTCTAATTCTTCCCGGATCTCTGCCAACGCAGTCTGTTGCTGATAATTGCTCTTCAATTTGTCGATCTTGGTGACAATCACCTGATATCGACGGTTGTGGAACTCAAGCCATGCTTTCAGTTCCCGATCCATATCCATCCATCCACGCCGGGCATCCACCAGGAGGAAGGACAATTCCAAACTTTCACGCTTGGTCAAATAATCTTCGATCAACTTCTTCCATCGGCCTCGCTCCTCGAGCGAGACGTGAGCGTACCCGTATCCGGGTAGATCCACAAACCTGAGCGAATCGTCAATCTGGAAAAAGTTGATATGTTGCGTGCACCCCGGACGAGCGCTCGTGAACGCCAATCCAGGTTGCCGCACGAGGGCATTCAACAAGCTTGATTTGCCAACGTTGCTACGTCCGAGGAAGGCGATCTCCGAAGAACCGTTGCTTGGCTCTAGCGGGAACTGTTCCGCTCGTGCCGCGCTGATAATCAAACTCGGTGCTACGTCGATCGCTACCACGGTTTTCTATGTTCCGGCCGCGGAATCGTGAATCCGGAGGCTACGCCTCAGTGAGTCACATTCTCTTCCGGTCTCGCCGCTAATTCTGCTGCCGTTGCAGCAGGCGCCAGCGGCAGCGCAACAATCTCCCGCTCTAATGAAATCTTCAGCACCTGGTCCATCGAAGAAACGAAGTGAAGCTTCATCTCTTTGCGGATGTTCTCCGGTATGTCCACCAGATCCTTCTCATTGTCATTCGGCAAAATCACTTCAAAAATGCCGTGACGATGCGCCGCAAGAAGCTTTTCTTTCAAACCGCCGATTGCGAGCACGCGCCCTCGTACGGTAATTTCACCGGTCATGGCCACATCGCAACGCACGGGAATACCCGTCAGCGCGCTGCAAATACTGGTTGCGAGCGTAATACCTGCCGAGGGTCCGTCTTTCGGAATGGCGCCTTCCGGCACGTGGACGTGAATATCGAGATGGCGATAAAAGTCCTTCGGCAGACCTAAATACTGAGCACGCGAACGGACGTAGCTCATGGCGGCCTGTGCAGATTCCTGCATGACGTCGCCGAGTTTCCCCGTAGTCATCATCTTGCCCCGGCCTTCCATGACGGTGGCTTCGGTGGTTAGAATGGAGCCGCCTACCTCCGTCCAGGCAAGACCGGTGGTCGCGCCAATCTCATTCTGCTTGTCGAGATCCAGATCTCGGAAGCGCGCCGGCCCCAAAAGATCTGTCACGGTTGGCGGGTTGATAACCACTTTTTCGATCGGAATCAGAGGCGGGAGATCCTCTTTTTTGGCCTTTTTCTTGCCCTTCTTAGCTGGCTCGGCCGGCTCATCGGATTGCGCGTCTTCTTCAGCCGCCTCCACCTGTGTCCCGTTCTTCTTTGCCGATCGGACAGACGGCTCCTCGGCGTCCGAGTCGTCCTCTATTGCTTCGATTGGCTCTGTGGCTTCGGCAGCCGGTTCTTCACTGACGGGAGATTGGGCCTCGACCACCTTCCGTGCCACCTTTCGGCACAAATTGCCGATCTCGCGCTCCAGGTTCCGTACACCCGCCTCGCGCGTATAGGACTGGATGAGCGTCTGCAAACCCTGTTCGGTAAACTCGACCTGGTCCTCCGAAACGCCAGTGTCTTTTCTCTGCTTGTTGACCAGGAATCGCTTTGCGATTTCCAATTTCTCAAGTTCTGTGTAGCCGGATAACCGAATCACTTCCATGCGGTCCTGCAAAGCGGGCGGAATTGTATGCAGGACGTTCGCCGTGGCAATGAAGAATACCTGGCTCAAATCGTATTCCACGTCGAGATAGTGATCCATGAACATATAGTTCTGTTCCGGATCCAGCACCTCGAGCAGCGCCGCAGAAGGATCGCCCCGGAAATCCATGGACATTTTGTCCACTTCATCGAGCATCACAATCGGATTCCGGGTTCCCGCCTTTTTCATCATCTGAATGATCTGCCCCGGAAGCGCGCCAATATAGGTCCGGCGGTGACCACGGATCTCGGCTTCATCGCGTACACCGCCCAAAGAGAGGCGTACGAACTTCCGGCCCGTCGCTTTCGCAATGGACATTCCGAGTGAAGTTTTTCCTACGCCCGGAGGTCCCACGAAACAAAGAATAGAACCTTTGGGATTCTGCACCAGCCGGCGTACCGAAAGGAACTCAAGGATTCGCTCTTTGATCTTCTCGAGCCCATAATGGTCGCCTTCGAGAACCTGTCTGGCATGCCGCAGATCGCGAATTTCTTTCGTGCGTTTCTTCCACGGCACCGCTAACAGCCAATCAAGGTAGTTACGCGACACTGTCGATTCCGCCGACATAGGAGGCATGCCCTCGAGCCGCTTCAGCTCGGCGATCGCCTTCTCGTGCGCGTCTTTGGTCATGCCGGCCGTATCAATCTTCTTCTTCAGCTCGTCGAACTCGCTCTTTTCGCCCCGGCCCAGCTCTTTCTGAATGGCCTTGATCTTTTCATTCAGATAGTATTCTTTCTGGGCGCGTTCCATTTGCCGCTTCACCCGCCCCTGAATAGTGCGGTCGACGTTCAGTTTCTCGATCTCGATGTCGAGCAATTCGGCAACGCGCGTCAGCCGGTCGATGGGATCGAAAATCTCGAGCAGCTCCTGTTTCTCTTCGATCGTGAGCTGCAGGTTTGCGCCAACGGTGTCGGCTAGCTTGCCGGGATCGTCCACCCGGATGGCGGCGATCATTGTTTCATAGTTCAAGTTCTGGCTGAGCTTCACGTACTGCTCAAACAAACTTGTGACGCGGCTCGTCAAAGCCTCGAGCTGCCGTCCCTGTTCCACTTTGTAGGTTGTGGTCTTGACCACAGCCCGGAAGTAACCTTCCTCCTCGCTCACGGAAATGATCTTCCCGCGCTCGACTCCCTCAACCAGAACCTTGATATTTCCGTCAGGCTGTTTCAGGCTCTGGACAATGTTTGCCAGTGTGCCGACGGAGTAAATTTCATCTGGCCGGGGCTCGTCCACGGAGGCATCATGCTGGGTGGCTAAGAAGATCTTCTTATCGCCCATGAGCGCCTCTTCCAGAGCGCGGACACTCGACTCCCGCCCTACTACGAATGGAGTCATCATGTACGGAAAGATGACCACATCGCGGATGGGCATCATCGGCAGGCGTTTTGTGTCCGTTTTATCTTTCGTGGTAACCATCGTGACTTTCCAGGCGGGTCGCACCTATGAGCGAAAAAACCGGAAGCTGGCGTAGCAGCGTTAGTTTCTAAAACTAGCTGCCGAAACGAAAAGCTCTCTTCAGGTAAAGTGGCCGGCTAGCCCGCCTTCTCAAGCACAGCCATATTGATCTTTTGCGAGAGCACCATCTCCTTGGTGACTATAAATTCGCGCACTTTCTTGAATGTCGGGAGGTAATACATCAGGTCCAGCATCAGATCTTCCAGGATCATCCGCAGACCGCGAGCGCCCACTTTGCGTTCCATTGCAAGCTGCGCGACAGCTTCCAAGGCGTCCTCGCTAAACTTGAGCTTAACATTCTCAAACTCGAAGAGCTTTTGATACTGACGTATGATCGCGTTCTTGGGCTTCGTCAATATCTGGACCAAAGCTTCTTTGGATAAATCTTCCAGAACAGCCGTCACGGGCATCCGGCCGATGAACTCAGGGATGAAGCCATATTTGATCAAATCAACCGGCTGGCACTGGCCCAGTAGATCGATATCGCGCCGCACCGCACTCGGCCCACGGCGTACAGAATCCTTATCGTCTGGCTGTACGAAGCCAATCGACTTAGTCCC
>JAFASD010000167.1 GCA_019244945.1 Acidobacteriaceae bacterium
CGGCTATAGCATTCAAACCTTGACGCCGCTCACAACGGCTGCTACCTCGTACTTCGACTACCTGGATTTTGAGGGGGTCGGCGGTCCCAACTCTTTAAGCGGTATTCGCACGAGTACTATTACGCCGACTTTCTCGTACAACACGGTAAATCATCCCATCATTCCGACTCACGGTCTGCGATTCAGTCTCAGCATCGGTTTCTCGGGGAGCGTGCTCGGCGGCAATGTCAATACCTTGCAACCCGCCATGGATGTGGCCTACTTCCGCCGTGGGATTTTCAAGAGCAACGTGATGGGATTCCATTTCGCCGGGAGATTCATCACCGGTTACGGTGGAAGGGTCGCGCCCCCCTACAGCCGGTACTACATGGGCGGTGAAGACGATGTCCGCGGCTTCGACATCTTGACCATCAGCCCCATTGCCTACATTCCAACCAATAACCCTGCTGTGCCTGTTTATAACAACGATGGCACCGTACGCGTGCAGCGGATCGTAGAATCGAATGGCACGATTGGCACCACTCCGGTTTATCAGAATGTCCCTTACTATCAATTAATTCTGCCGGGCGGCGACACCTACGGGGTGTTCAACTACGAATACCGCATTCCGATCATTGGACCTGTCACCTTGGCGCCCTTCTTGGATGTTGGCGTGGACCGCCTCTCAATACCGAGCCAGCTTGGTTTAAATCCCACTCGCGTGGATCAACTGAATGCGGAATTCCCAGAGGCCGACTTCAGCCGCCGAGCCGTCATCGCTCCGGGAACTCAGAAGCCCCGGGCGTCCGCCGGCCTGGAATTGCAGGTCTTGATGCCGGTGGTAAATGCTCCATTCCGCCTCTATTGGGCGTACAACTTGAGCTATGTGAATACAAATTTGATTCCGCCGATTGTAATCGACCGGTCCTTGTTCCCCAATGAAGCCAGCTTCAAGAACGCCCTAAATCTGCTGTATCCGACCGGCCTGCCAATCCCGTTCGACGAGAGGCGATCACTGTTCCGCTTCTCGATTGGCCGGACATTCTGACGTGGTAAATGAACAAGGCGCTTGCCAGCCACTACCTTATTCCCGCCGCACATCCGAATATGCGACCATAATTATGAACCTCCAGGAAGGAACTAGTAAGTAGATGGTGATGAGAAGTGTGTTACTTTCGGCGACGGCTCTGGCCTGCCTCGCCTTTGGCGCGTATGCGCAGCAGCCGACGAAGATTGGCGTTATCAGCGTTCAAAACGCGATCGTCGGCACGAAAGACGGCCAGAAAGCTTCGGCGGAGCTGGAAACCAAAGTCGCGCCCAAAAAGAAGGAATTCGACACCCGGCAGGCCGAAATCGCCCAGCTCCAGGACCAGTACAACAAGGGCGGCAATCTGATGAGCGATGACGCGCGGAATCAGCTCGCCCGCCAGATTGACGAAAAGAAGAAGCGTCTCGAACGCGATGTTCAGGATGCTCAGGAAGAGATGCAGGCTGAGCAACAGCGCCTGCTGCAAGGCTTGAGCCAGCGTGTCATGGCCGTCATCGAGAAGTATGCCAAGGATAACGGCTTCACCATGATCCTGGACGACAGCAATCCGAACACGCCAGTGCTTTGGGCGTCAACCGCGGTCGATATCACGCAGGATATTATTTCGCTCTATGACAAGAATTCCGTGAATGGCGCTCCGGCTTCGGCGCCTGGACTGCCGGGCACGGCCGCGCCAAAATCGCCCGGAACACCCGGGCCTGCCGCTGCGGTAAAGCCCTCGGCATCGAGATAACCCCTCCTGAGTACCAGCGTTTTGGTACCAAACGCGGGTTTGACTGTCCTGGCTGCCTGGCTGAGGCACAGGAACGGAGCAAGTAACGCTTATTCCTGTCGACTCATGTGACCATGTAAGTTGTTGTTCCGGCTTGGTTCCCACGCTAAAACTGGATCAGAGGACAACAACACACCATGAAAAACATCAAGTCAGCTTTTAACAGTTTCTGGAACAATGAGCAGGGACAGGATCTCGTCGAGTATTCTCTCCTTCTCGGAATTTTCGCGCTCGGGTCCACCGCTTTGTTGTTCAACTACAGAACCGCGATGGGCGGCGTCTGGACCAAGTTGAGCACCACTTTGAATGCCGCGTCCTAACTGAGCCTCCGGTCGCTCCGCTCGCGGCTCCGAATGAGGCTGCGCATCGCACCCACTTATAATCGGGAACGATGCCGGTCTCCTTGGCGAACGCAAATCGCCTCGCCGCCATTCCGAAGGTGTGCGTCCAGCAAAATGCGCCGCTTTCGGGCCACACTCGATTTGAAATCGGGGGCCCTGCGCGCATTTTCTGTGACACCGAGGATGTGAATGCTTTCATCGACGTCTTGAAAGCCCTTCGAGAACTCGCGCTCCCACACGTCATCATCGGCGGCGGGACGAATCTCGTGGTTTCGGATGCCGGTTTCGACGGCGTCGTGCTCCGCTACACCGGTTCACGCATATCCAGGGATGGCGCGCTTCTAAGGATCGCGGCAGGCGCCGTTTTGCAGGATGTGGTCGATTTCAGCATCGCCCACGGACTCAAGGGGCTCGAAACCATGACCGGAATTCCCGGTTACCTGGGTGGAGCGATCTACGGCAATGCGGGCGCCTACGGTCACTCCATCCAGGAACTCATCGCGGGAGTGCGGATCGTCGGCGCGGATGGCGAAAGTACATTGTGCAATGAGCAATGCCGATTCCGATACCGCGACAGCATCTTCAAAGACCGGAAAGATTGGGTGATCTTGTCGGCCGATCTGCGCTTCGGCGAGGCCGATCCCAACGAATTAACGAAAATCGCAACCGGCATCCGCGCCATCCGCGACGTGAAGTATCCTCCCACTATGCGCTGCGCCGGGAGCATTTTCAAGAATCTTTTGTTCGCTGATCTTCCGTCCAATGTGCAAATGGAAATTCCAGAGAGTCTGGTGCGGGAAGGAAAGGTCCCGTCGGCTTGGTTCCTCGAGCAGATCGGAGCGAAAGGCATTCGCAGAGGCGACATTCAGGTGGCCTCCTATCACGCGAATCTGATCTACAACGATGGGGCGGGGAAGGCCGCGGACCTGGTGTCCATTATTGAAGAGCTAAAACAGCGCGTGGCCGAGCGCTTTGGATTCCAGTTGGAAGAGGAGGTTCAGTATGTCGGGTTCGAATATGCCACTGTCCCCGCTTAGATCGATCATGATGTCGGTCCTGCTTCTCTTAGCTGTTCCTCCGACGCAAGCGCAGAGCTCCGTCACCCTCATATTGACGAACGGGAAAATCTGGACCGGAAACCCTCAACGGAAGGAAGCGGAAGCAGTCGCGATCAGCGGGAACCGCATCCTCGCTGTCGGAAGCACATCGGAGATGCTGAATCTGAAGCAGCCCGAAACGCCGGTTTTTGATCTGGAAGGCAGACGAGTCCTGCCCGGCTTCGACGATGCCCACGTCCATTTCTATTCGGGCGGAGTGAATCTGACCGGCCCGCAATTGCGCCACTCCAAAAGCGAGGCGGAGTTTCGTGACACGCTGGCGGAATTCGCGCGCCACCAGCCAAGCGGACAGTGGATCACGGGGGGCACCTGGGATCACGAGAACTGGACGCCCGCACGTGTTCCCACGCGCGAACTCATTGATCCGGTCACAAAAGATTGGCCTGTCTTCGTAGATCGCCTGGACGGCCACATGTCGCTCGCGAATTCGGTTGCTTTGAAGCTCGCCGGTATCGACAAAAACACGAAAGACGTCCCGGGCGGGGTTATAGTACGCGACGCGAATGGAAATCCTACCGGAATCCTTAAAGATGCCGCGCAGGAGCTGGTCGAAAGAGTCATACCTGCGCCGACCCAGGACGACATAAAAAAAGCTATACACGCCGCGCAGAATTATGCCAATGCGCAGGGAGTCACCAGCGTTCAGGACATGTCCGCTGCTCCGGATATCTTT
>JAFASD010000243.1 GCA_019244945.1 Acidobacteriaceae bacterium
CGCTGGACAAGATCAAAGTCGGACAAACATTGGATTTCTCGGGCGTGGCTGACAGCTACACCAAAGATCCTTACATGCTCACGTTCAAAGATCCGACCATCCCTGGCGTGCAGACTACGGCTCCTCCGAAGAAAGGTACTACGCGACGTAAGCGCTAAAGATTCAGAAAAGCAAAAGCCCCGCGGTTTTCGGGCCGCGGGGCTTTTTTGATTCGCAGGGCTACATCTTATAGCGGCCGAGATCCTCGTCGTTTAAATTCTCGAGCCATTTGCGCAGTTCTTCATTGTTGACTTTTTCCGAGACATTCGCGGAATTGCGGGAAGATTGCAGCACTTTTTCTTCGACGTAAATCGGGCAATCGTGACGCAAAGCGAGTGCGAGGGCATCGCTCGGACGGGAATCCACGCTAATTAATTTCCCGTCGCGTTCCAGCCAGATTAGGGCGTAGAACGTATCCTCGCGAAGCTCGCTGACGACCACTTTCCTTATGGATGTATCGAGGCCCATCAGCAGCACTTTAATAAGGTCGTGAGTCATCGGTCGCGGAGTGGTCACTTTCTCAATCTCGAGAGCGATGGCGTTCGCCTCATAGATGCCCACCCAGATCGGCAGGACGGAATCTCCGGTCAGGTCTTTTAAGACCACGATCGGCATGTTTGTCATGGGGTCCATCATGAGACCGCGTATTTTCATTTCCACTTCCATATTTCCTCCCGGCCTACTTATTGGACGTACACTTCGCGCGCCCGTTCGCCCGCAAGGCTGTTTGGACCGGAGCGCGTGACCAGAACGTTTGTGTATTTGCCGCCCAGCGTCTCTGCTTCTCGCGGAGCGGGAAGCGCAGCGTCAGAGAAATTCAGGGTCTTATTTTGGCTGGTCCGGCCGATCCACTGGCCAGTGGCAACGTTATATCCCTCGACGTGAACCTCTTCCGTCTTTCCTACGTAGCGGCCATTTCGCCGCATCTGAATGGCGCGTTGCCGTTCCTGCAGCAGCATCAGACGACGTGTTTTCTCGTCTTCCGGAATTTGATCCTCGAGTTGAAGCGCAGAAGTGTTCGGCCGCTTTGAATACTTGAAGATGAACATCGAATCGTATTCGATTTCTTCGGCAAGCTGCATGGTCTGGTGGAAATCGGCCTCTGTTTCTCCTGGAAAACCGACGATAATGTCAGTGGTGATTGCGATGTCGCGCCTCGCATTTTTCATCCATTCGATGCGCCGCATGTACTCATCGCGTGAATAGAGACGTTGCATGCGGGAGAGCACGGACGTCGATCCCGATTGAACCGGCAGGTGAACGTGATTGCATAGCGCCGGATTTTCGTCGATCGCGTCCACGATGCTCTTGACGAAATCGCGGGGATGCGAAGTGGTGAACCGCACTCGCCGGATGCCGGGAATGGCGCCCGCGTTGGCAAGTAATTTCGCAAAGTCCCACGCATGAGGAGAAGGATCGCGATAACTGTTTACGTTTTGTCCAAGCAGTTGAATTTCTGTGTAGCCCAATTCAGTCAGAGATTTCGCTTCTCGCATCACGCTTTCGCTGGTACGGCTCCGTTCCGGGCCCCGCGTGAACGGAACAACGCAGTAGGCGCAGGCTTTGTCACAACCTTCAATGATGGTGATGTATGCGCGATGCGGATTATCGCGCCGAGTGAAGGGCGTGTCGAATGTTTCGCCGGTATCGAGATCCAAGCCGGTGACGCGGCGATTCCCTGTCTCGAGTTGCACGAGCATCTCGGGAAGCTTGGTATAGCTTGCCGAGCCCGCTACCAGGTTCACGTGCGGCGCGCGATCGAAAATACGCTCGCCTTCCTGCTGCGCGACACAGCCGAGCACGCCGAATAGCTTGTCCTTGCCCGCTCCACGCTTGAACTGCTGCAACCGGCTGAAGACTTTTTGTTCCGCCTTGTCCCGGATGCTGCACGTGTTGTAGAGCACCAACTGCGCTTGTTCCGGAGATTCCACCCTTTCATAACCCTGCTGCAAGAGAGTGCCCACGACCTTTTCGGAATCGTGCGCGTTCATCTGACAGCCGAAGGTTTCGATGTAAAAGGTCTTCATACGATCAATGGTGACGGGTAGTGTCACCCGTGCAGCAGGTGCATGAACCAGCCAATGCCGAACAGCGCTGCGAGAAAACAGCCGAAACAATAGACTCCGTATCGAAGCCGTTCGCGATCGGTACGCTTCGTCACCAGACCGAGGACAATGCTCGCGAAGAGCGCGAACAAAATGGACACTTCAAAGTGATCGAGATTGATCTGCATTCTGGGCTAGTCCTTTTGATGGGTGGCGATCTCGTACGCATCCACGATGCTAAGGATATTGAGCAATCCGGCCGCGACAATGAACTTGGAACCGTACTCGGGAGTGTGGCCGGCCTGGTCGGGCGGCGCGTAGCCAAGCCATACGGAAATGAAGTATAAGACGCCGGTGGCGAGATCACCGACAAAGCCTCCGTATTGGATGAGCCGCGATAGGATATCTCCGCTGGCGCTGAGTTGAAACATGGGGCCGCGCATGAGAAGGCCGGTGGCGAAGGCGGCGATGACGGTGGCGCAGAGAATCGCACCGCGGGCGCGGCGGCCTAACAAAAAGTGACCCGCGCCGGGAATGAGCCAAGCGAGAATGATGGTGAACAAAGGTGAGCGGGCGGGCACAGAAGGGCCCGCGCTCGCAGGAATTGCGGACATTACTTTAATTTTAGCTGTACGTGCGAGCGGGGCGAGCCAGGCAGTCTTCTAAATCTGTGTTGGCGATTTCCCGATCTTGCTTTTTCAAAGAACAGATTTGCTTCATTCAGCCTTCTGCGCGAAGCTCAATTTATTGGTTCGTGGGAAGAGGAGGAAATCGGGCTATCGGGACCACAACCTCTTTGCCGCCTGAACCTTTTTGAACACGGAACCTCCGTAGTTCTCCGTCACGAAACAGGGCATATCCACTGTGAGTCGTCAGCCGGAGCAGAGAGGCATCCCGTTTTTCGCGCTGAATACGATCGACAACGAACTCCAAAGTGTAGTGGCGAATGCGGTGATGGTTTCGATCCCAACGAGCAAGTCCTCCGGGGAATTTGGAAATGTTTTCTCCAAAATGATCAAGCCCGAGCCAAACTGCATCTGGTTCGACAAGCAACGCACTGATTTCCCAATGGGCGATTTCTGGAGGAGAGAAAAGGAGGTAACGGCGCGCGTTCAGGTCAAAGTAACCAAAGGCTCCGACACCCGTTGAACCTTCGCCATCGTAATAGTTGTTGCCGAACCAGAGACGATCGCCGTCCATTTGATATGGGCCTATGACTTCCTCACGTTCGTAATCCTTAGCGGTCCGAATAG
>JAFASD010000256.1 GCA_019244945.1 Acidobacteriaceae bacterium
GTGGCCACTTGCTTGGCTAACTGCGTTCCGATCTGAATCACGGTATCGGCGATAACGCCCAGACCGACCCAGCGCTTCATGCCATCCGGTCCTTTGTAACGCGAGCGTTCCAAACCGTGCCTGCGCTTGAGCACGCTGATGCGCCCCTCGCAACCGGTCCGCCATTTCTGCAGTTCCTTGAACCAAGGCCTCTTCTGCTTCTCCTTGCGGGCCTTGCTCTTGGTCCCAAGGCTGGGAATCGAAATCCGCTTGACACCCAACTCCTCGGCCTTGGCTTCATTGGCGGCGGAGAAAAAGCCTGGATCGGCAGCCACTGCTTTCGGAGCTGTGCCAAATAATTCGATATGCTTTTCCAAAGCGGGAACGAACAAGGTAGAGTCAGCGGGACGTTGGTCGCACACTTGATAGTGAGTAATAATCTGGTTCTCGGCTTCCTGCACCAGAACCAATTGGCCAAATTCGTTTTCCTTATGGGCCTTCCCTTTGCGGATGAGTTCCGTGTGAATTTCAAACACACTAAACACCTTATTCGGTGTTTTAGTATTGCCGCGTATGACCCGCTCACGAGTCTGATGCAAGACTCGTTGCACCCGGACAATCATTTGATCCAGTTGCTTCTTCGTTCTCTGTAACACTTTTCGGGTACCTTTTTTGGTCCCACCGGCAATCTCGCGCGAGAATTTCCTGGCATCGCCCACCACACGGCTGGTCATAGCGATGAGCTTAAGGTAGGCCGCTTTCATCTTTTCCTGGCCGGCCTTCGTCTTATTTCGACTGGCGCGGGCAATCGCGAGGACCTTCAATTTCACGGAGCGCGAACGGTCGCGGAGTTTGGTTCCTACCTTGCCAGCCACCTGCGTAACTCGCTTCATGAGACGTGTCAGTACTCGCACGCCATCGCCCAATAATGTGCTGTCGGTGGGATAGTGAATATTGGTTTCCACTACTGTTGTGTCGAGGCGCATTTTCTGACCCGCCACAATCCTGTTTTCCTTGGCGATCTCGACGAATCGCTTATGAAGTTTTTCAACCAGTTCAGGGCCAATTTGACGGGCCAGATTGCCCATGGTCTTCTCGTCGGGAACCTTGTTGCCGCCCACGCGAGTAAATTCACGATACACCAGATTGGCGCGCACTTCCCGCGAAAGTATCTCAAAGCTCCAATCGCGCACGTGTTTCAGCAACATCATTCGCAATATAACTTCGACCGGTGTAGCCTTGCGTCCCCGTGTCTTGCTCTTCTTGCAGCGTTTCATCAGTTCTTGCTGAATGAGAGTTAACAGGGCGTCATCATTGAGGGCCTGATCGGCGTGCCGCATCCAGGGCTCCCACAGATCCTCGACTGCTTCCTGAATGAATCCGTCTGCAAAGCTAAGTTGGGAACGGCGGGCTTCGATCAAAGCGTCCGCTCCTTCTGTTTGGCTTCGCTACGGTCCAGGCGCAGCAGCAGTTGGTTAATCTCGCTGATGGCTTCCAGAGTGTCTTTGACCTTCTGGTATTGGCGGATGGCTTTGCGCACCTGGTCCACCTGCTGGGGGCGAATACTGATCTGCCTGGTTTTTCCGCCAGCATAACCCACGTTCAGAACCCACAAAGGGTGACCCTCGCCGCGGGCGCACTTGGGGCAACCGCTGGAGTGATGGACGGTGCGTTGCAGCAGGGAGCCTCGCAAGACGGACTCCCAACCGGAGATACGGTTGGCGAGCCGCTCCCGTTTGTGAAGTGCCTGACTACGTGTCATCATTAATGATGATACATACAGACGCAAACGAAGTCAACAAGTTTCTTCAAAAATGTTTTAAAATTCTGCGGCTGGCTCTGAGATTCGTACGATCTCACCAAAACAGCTACCGAGCCGTGCTCAAAACA
Organism: Acidobacteriaceae bacterium; assembly: GCA_019244945.1. Taxonomy (GTDB): domain Bacteria; phylum Acidobacteriota; class Terriglobia; order Bryobacterales; family Bryobacteraceae; genus Bog-105. Next base: position 1,870 of record JAFASD010000256.1, read on the forward strand.
CAGGACTTAGGCCGCGAATTTTAAGCCGGAAAGTAGCTAATATCCAGAGTGGTAGAACATCCCGCCGAGAATCGCTGCCAGGCACGCGATCAGCACAAGCACATCAAAAACGCCAATCCTCACGCACTTAGAGACTCGAACCTGACTCTTGCTGTTTCGACGTATCCTTCGGCGCT
>JAFASD010000178.1 GCA_019244945.1 Acidobacteriaceae bacterium
CACCTGGGACGCCATCTTAGATAGGCGCGAGGCCAGATCTTCATTTTGCGGCCCTTGTGAACGAAGCTCCCAAATCGAGCGGCGCGCTTCCGAAAGGCCTTCTTGAACCAAGGTCCGGGCTTGTTTCAAGTGCTCCTGTGCGGATTCCACCGATGTCGACAGCATTCGGGCTACTACTTCCAATTGGACAGAAACGGCGACAAAACCCTGGGCGAGCGTGTCGTGAATCTCGCGGGCGATCCGATTACGCTCCGCAAGAACAGCACTAAATCGCTCTTCAACCTGATTTACTCGAAACCGATACAGTTCATACGCGCCAGCAGCTATGGCAAGAAACAGCAGCAAATCAAACCAATACGTCTGATAAAAGCGCGGTTGTAATCGAAAGGCAAATGAGGCGCCGCTCTCATTCCACACGCCATCGTTGTTGCGCGCCAGCACTCGGAATCTATATCTTCCTGGCGAAATATTGGTGTAGAAGGCGGTTCTACGCGTTCCCGCATCCACCCAATCATGATCGAAACCTTCCAATTTGTATTTGAACCGTACTTTGTGGGGTGCAATAAAACTTAGACCCGCATACTCGAACGCAAATCTCGAGTGGCCAGGCGGCACTGTCGCCACTCGCTCAGGATTGATCGTCTGGTCGTCTATGGTGACCGACTCGAGCACGACGGGCGGCGGAATGCGGTTTGTTGGGGCGCGCTGCGGATCGATCATAGCGACGCCCTTTAGAGTGGAGAACCAAAGAGTGCCATCGCTCATCTTCCAGGCAGCGGGATGGCCGCCGCCAGTGCATTCACTCACCCTCAAGCCATCCGCGGTTCCATACGAGACCACTGCAATCGAAGTGGTCAGCCCATTTGCGGCAGCGTTCAAATCTTTTTTACTGACGCGGAAGATACCCGCCTTCGAGCCGATCCAAAGTTGTTGACTCGCGTCTTCGAGTATTCCGTAGATCACATCCGGCAAGTCGGCGGTTGAAGAAAAGTGCGAAATTTTTTCATCAGCCAAGCGGTTCAATCCCCCGCCCTGGGTGCCGATCCACAGGATGCCGTCGTGATCCTCATAAAGCGCGGTGATCACGTTACTGGAGAGGCCATCTTTTGTCGTGTAGTTCTTGAATTGGCCGGCTCTGAAGCGCGTGAGCCCCTGCAATGTGGCAATCCATAAACTGCCGTGAGTATCACGAAGCAGTGCGCCCACGAACTCGCTGGCTAGCCCATCGGCTCGGGTGTAGGTTTTGAAATTTCCCCTCTGCCAGTGTGAAAGTCCTCCGCGGGTTCCGATCCAGATCGAACCGTCGGTGTCTCTATAGATAGATCGCACGAAATCGTCGGCCAGTCCGTCCGCCGACGTAAGCACGGTCGCCCGCCCGTTCCGCAGCGGATTCAATCCGTCCGGCGTGCCTGCCAGTAGATTGCCGTTCGCATCTTCCGTCAAAGCGAATATCACGTTACTGGATAGACCGTCTTTCGCTGTAGTGCTGGAAAAATTATGATCTCGGAGGCGGTTCAATCCTCCACCGTTCGTTCCTACCCAGATGTCACCATTCCGGTCTTGAAAAATGCAGCGCGCCAGATCGTCCGAGAGACCTTCTTTGGTCGTGTAAGTCGTGAACTTCTCGTCACGAAGGACCGTTACTCCATCCGATTCAGTACCGAGCCAGAGACTACCCTCCCGATCTTCAAAAATAGACAGAACTATAGCACTCGATAACGAATCGTTGGGAGGGAACCGTTCGATCTTACCGTCGATCATGCGAGCAAGCCCGAGATCGGTGCCGATCCACAGGGTCCCTTCTTTGTCCTCATACAAAGCAGAGATTCTGTTGCCCGGCAGTCCGTCCTTGGTCGTATAGCTTTTCTCTTGATCGCCGTGATGGACGATCAGGCCCTGTGATGTGCCAGTCCACCTGCCGCCCGAGCGGTCAAGGATAGCGACTTGGGCGCTGTTTGAGAGATCCCCGGACGAGCGATACGCTTTAAACCGATTGCTTTGGAACTCAGCCGGACCCTCCGAGGTCATCACCGAGAGTCGGCCGTCTGGATCCTGATAGATCGACCAGATGCTGTTCCCGGGTAAGCCCTGATCTGTGGTGAAGGTCGAAATTTTGGAATCTTTGAATCGAGTGAGCCCGTCCGCAGTGCCCATCCAAAGCGCATGGTCTCGGTCTTCAAAAAGGCTGCGAACGTTGTTGCTCCTCAGTTGTGGGGTGTTCTGCGAATCATAGACCGCGAACTTCATGCCATCAAAACGGACCACGCCGCCTTCGGTCGCAAGCCATATGTAGCCGTCGTGAGTTTGCAGAATTGCGTGGACCGTATTCTGCGGTAATCCGCTTTCAGTTTGCCAGGTTTGACGGCCATATCTGGTCAGGCCGGTGGTTCTGTCGAGCGCAACTAACGGCCAGGCGACGAGAATAGCGCACGAGAAGAGAACGGTGTGAACCGCGCCATGGAGGTACCGGCGAGAATAACGCATCAAAACTGGGCTTGACTGTCTTATACCAGATCGTTGCGCATATACAAAGGCCAGACTCGAGCGAGTCTGGCCCTGGAACTTACTGTAATTTGTTCGGACTTACTTTGAATGATCTTTGGTGTCTTTGGTTTCCTTCGATTCCGAACGCGGCGCAGGAGGTGTTCCGTGTTCCGGCTTAGTTGGCTTTGATTCGGTCCGCGCAGGCGGCGTCGTCGGCCTGGCTTCCGGTTCCCGCCGCGGGGCGGGTGCTGGCCGTTCAGGCTGGGGAGCAGCCGGTCGTTCTGCGGGACGAGCTGCTGGCTCGGGCGCAGGTCGCTCCGCCGGACGAGCTGCCGGTTGCGCTGGCGCCGGTCGCTCGGCAGGACGGGCTGCTGGCTGTGCTGGCGCGGGTCGCGTATTCGGAGGAGTTCCGTGCGTTGCGGGTGCCGGTGTCGGACGCGCTGCGGGTTCTGTGGGGGCGGGCCGAGCGGCTGGCGCGGGCGTTGGACGAGCCGCTGGAGCTGGAGCTGGGGTCGGGCGATTTGCCGGAGCTGGAGCAGGCGTCGGGCGAGCGGCTGGAGCTGGAGCAGGCGTCGGGCGAGCGGCTGGAGCCGGAGCTGGCGTCGGACGGGCTGCTGGAGCTGGGGCCGGGGTCGGGCGATTCGTCGGAGCCGCAGCTGGCGTGGGACGAGCTGCAGGGGCCGGCGCGGGCGTCGGACGAGTAGCCGGGGCGGCGTTGGCAGCCGGTCGCGGTGCCACCGCGCGCAATGCTGCGGCATTGCCAACGACCTGACCTGGATGCACTTGAACGGGCCGTGCCGGAGGCGCCTGCCGCACAACGGTAGCCGCAGCGGGTCGCGCGGGCGCAACAGCTTGATGCAAAGCAGCGGTATTCAGCGGTTGTCCGGCGTGCTGCTGAAGATACGTCTGTTTGGCCGCAAAAGAGGCTGGCGGAGGCGGAGGCGTATTCTTCGCGACCACTTGCCGTTGCATGACCTGTGCTGCTGGGCGAGGCGCTGGACGTGATCCAGCTGTAGGCATCAACGCTTCACGGGTCGGGGCGACAGGCGGCGCAACCACAGCGGCCGATGCCACTTGAATTCTAGCGACCTGAGCTGCGGGAACTGGTCTCGCCACCTCTGCCACGGGGCGGCCGCTGGCGAATGCGCTCTGCGGCATGGCCATCACGGCATTGGGCGCCCTCATGTTCGCGTAAGTGACATTTGTTACGTTGACCGTCTTATTCACGTACGTGGTGTTGTAAACGTTCGTGATGTTCACGGTTTTGTTGATGGTTGTATTTGATACGTTTACGTTTCGGAAGTAGTTTTGGCTCACCTGATAAGGAGGCGAATAAACCTCGCCGAAGCCAAGTGGAACCCATCCCATGCTGACACCACCGCCGAAACCTCCCCCGAAACCAACAGAGATACTGGCACTGAAACCGGAACCGCCAAAGAAGGCCACCAGGGCTGGCGCGTAGTAAGGTCGGACATAGCCGCCCCCGTAACCCACTCCGACATTCACTCCGACGCTGACTCCCACGCCAACTGCCATCGGTCCTGGGCACCATCCCCACCTGCTGCCTACGTAAGCCCAGCGTCCGTAATGGAAGGGCGCGAAGCCCCAGGGAGAATCATCCACCCACGTGTAACCCCACGGTTCCATCCAGGCCCAGTGGCCCCTGTGATAGGGTGCCCAGCCAACCTCGACCTGTCTCGGATACCAGACTGCGCCATAGGTGGGCGCCTGCTGCCATCCGCCGTAATCATCGAGATCCTCATACCCGATTACCGTCGGGGGCAAATAGCGGGCCGTCACCAGGCGAGCCTCGTGATTATCTCTTTGCACGCACCACTCGTCAAACTGATCGGGCGCAGGTACTGTCTCGACGTCGTAGGACAACTCGTCTGTCCCGGTGAGGGTCGCGCTTTGTCCGTAGCCCAGATTGAACGCCTGGCCGCCTCCGGTGATCTCAGCTTGACCGTTCCGAATAGCGATATAGCTCATATTGCCGTTGGGATCGACGCGAAAACGGTACACGCCATTGCTCAACAACGTAACCGCCGCATTGGGTGTGTCGACTTCGAATACCTGTCCCTGGCCGAAGTTCCGGACCCGGATATACATGTCGCCTTCGGACAATTTGATTTG
>JAFASD010000376.1 GCA_019244945.1 Acidobacteriaceae bacterium
ACTCGGTATCACTGGCGTAAATGGGAGTACGTTCCCCAGAATTAATCCGAACGAAGGCCCAATCACGGGAATTGGCAATACCGTTAACAACGACACTATCGATAATGGCTATCGGTTGAACGACACGCTCGATTGGGTGAAAGGGAAGCACAACTTTAAATTCGGGGGTGATGCACGTTATCAGATATTTGAGCCGGTGACACTGAACAATACTACGGGGACTATCAACTTCGGGCGCGCTGAAACGTGCGGTACTCCGGGAGTTTGTGGGGGCGGCTCAACGGGAAGCGGAAACGGAGTTGCAAGTTTGCTCTTGGGCGTGGTAGACAATGCGAATCTAAATGCCTACGCAGGTCAGCCCAAGTGGATCTATAGTTATTATGCCCTTTTCGCCCAGGACACTTATAAAATCACGCCAACACTGACGTTGAACTATGGGCTGCGTTGGGACGTTGACGTTCCACGACGCGAGGCGCACGGGAATACATCCAACATAAGCTTGAGCGCACCCAATCCGGACGCAGGTGGTCTGCCGGGCGCATTGGTTTTCGCCGGCAAGGGCCCGGGACGTAACGGAAATGTTAATGAGCGCTGGGCCAACATTTGGTGGAAGGATTACGCTCCGCGGTTTGGCTTCGCTTGGGCGCCGTCTTCCCTTCAAGGTAAGACTGTTGTACGCGGCGGTTACGGCATCTTGTACGGGGCTCTTACATACGCGGACTTTGGGAATGACTTAGAAACGGGTTTTCAAGCCACTCCAAACTTTAATAGCCCCAACGGGTTCGATCCGGCGTTCAATATCGCTTCAGGTTTCCCGGCTTACACACCGCCGCCTAACCTCAATCCTTCGCAAGTGAATTTCCAAGGCAATCCGACTAATGCATACGTGGATCCTTCGTACGGCCGTCCGGCGATGATTCAAAACTGGAGCTTTGAGGTCCAGCAGCAGTTAGCCACAGACCTTCTTCTGGATTTGGCATATGTCGGCCAGCATTCGACACATCTGCACTCGAACATTGACCCTATAAATAACCTGAACCCGCAATATTTCGCGCTGGGTTCCTTGCTGAACGCCCCGATTAACTCACCGCAAGCGGTGGCTGCCGGAATTAAGCCGCCGTTCCCTGGTTTCCCGAGCAACCAAATTGTTGCTCAAGCCTTGCTGCCGTACCCCCAGTTATTTGGCCTGAACACTGACTGCTGTTTGGAGAATTTGGGCCAATCCACCTATAACGCTTTTGAAGCCTCGGTACACCGGCGGTTTCACAGCGGCCTCAACCTGATGGCCGCTTACACATGGTCCAGAACTCTAACCGATGCTGACAGCGCGCTCCCATTTTTCGCGCAATTGAGCGGTCTGGGCACTGTTCAAAATCCATTTAATCAGCGGGGGGAGAAAGCGGAAAGCCAGCAGGATATTCCGCAGAACTTTGTTCTGAGCTATATCTACGAGCTTCCCGTTGGGAAGGGCAAGAAGTTCTTGAACCACGGGGGAGTTGTCAACGCTGTTCTGGGAGGCTGGTCCGTTAGTGGAGTGCAAACCTACCACAGCGGCCAGCCGTTCTCCTTCTGCTGTGCCAATGGGATTCCGGGTTTCCCCCATGGCATTCGGTTTAACTATGTCGAGGGACAGCCATTCTTTAGTCAGGTCTTTCTGAGCGGGAATTTCGACCCGGTCACCGATACCATTTTCAACAAGGCTGCTTTCAGCGATCCGAATGCGCCAGCACGAATAGCGGCTGGGGGCGGATACCAGCTTGGCGATATGGCACGTGAGATTGGCTCTATACGGAGCTTCTTTTTCTTAGCCGAAGATTTCAATCTGCTCAAACGAACCCAGATTACGGAACGCACCGACCTGCTTTTCCAGGTCAGTTTCCTAAACGCCCTAAACCGGCATATCTTCGACGCCCACAACTCGGTGGATTTAAACCCGAACGATCCTCAATTTGGCATTTTAAATACAGCCAATACTCTCGAGGGTCCGCGAAGAATTCAGCTTCAACTCAAGTTCGAGTTTTGACGAAATGCGAAAGACGGAAGGAATCGGCACTCGGATTTACGAGGAATGATTCCCCGCTCAATTCATGAGCTCATGGCGGTGTTAGTAAGTGAGACTCCGCCGTGTGGCTCTTCTGTAAGGCTTGAGCCATCTTAAATTGTCGCTCGGCTTCGGTCTTATCCCCTAGCTTGGCTAACGTCAGCGCGTAGTAGTAGTGGGCCTTCTGATAGGTGGGGGCGCTTGCGACAGCCTGTTCCAGATTCGTCTTGGCAATCTCGTACTCTGAGCTTCGGAATGCAAAGACGCCAATCTCCGTCAAGGCCCCCGCATGATGAGGGTTGCGAGATAACACTTTCGTGAAATGCTCCCGTGCGGAACTTGTAGCGCCCTGTTGCATTGCTATTTCGCCGAGCTGAAATTCGGACTCGGTCTGATTCGGCTGCAACGCGAGGGACCTTTCGAATGCTGCGCGCGCGTCTTGCAAGTGCTGCTCAGCTAGTAAGATGTAGCCCAAGCCGTAATAAGCGCTGGCGTCCTCCGGCCTTCTGATCAGATACTTGCGAATTGCCTGTTCCGCCTCTTTCGCTTGGCTTCGCGCCAGATAAGCTCTGGCTAGACCGTAGATTGCTTCATCGTAATCGGGCCGCTGTCTCAGCGCCTCCTCAAAAGCTTTTTCGGCATCGTCATTCAAGCTCAATTCCAGAGCAACCATTCCTAGGTGATACAAAATGTCGGGATCATTCGGAAGAGCGCGGCGCGCCGCGAGGAGAATCGCAAGTGCCTTGTCCTTTTCTCCGGCCTGCATCGCGTTAATCACGCTCTCTTTTTCAATGCTTCGCACCAGAGCTTGCGCCTGTTGATTGTCTGGAGTGAGCTTCAAAGCCTCGTGAAGCTGCGTAAGAGCTTCCAGCGGCTGATCTGCACCGTATAGCAACCCAAGGTTGATGCGTGGCCCCACAATGGGCTGCCCCGTGTCAATCGCTCGCCGAAACAGTTTTTCCGCCGCTTCGCGATCATGCTGCTCCATTTTGATTAATCCGAGCAGGTTCAGAGCTACGGGATCCTCTGGCGATTGTTTCAGCAACACTTGCAGCGTGGTCTCTGCAGATGCAAAATCACGTTTCTCGATTAGATTCGCCGCCTTGTGCAGGGTGTCGGTACGGACCTCTTCAGAGCGATTGCCGTGTTCGGTTCCTTGTGGGCTAAGCCGTGCGGCGCCTACAAGCGAGGCGGCGAGGAGAATCACCGTACGCGGCAGGGCCGATGTGAGATCGCGTTTCACGCTCAAACCTAGTTAGACCATGGACGGCCTCGCAGCGTCACTGTTCTTTGACAGTAAGTATCTGATCCGCCGCTACATTCGTCAAATATTGGATGATTCCACTAGGCCACCGAATCTCAACATCTTTCACCCGGCTGCCCGTGCCTAAACCAAAATGCGGCTTTACATCACTCGCTGAGCAATAGCTCCCACCGGTTGTCACGGTTTGGTACTGAATGCCGGAGGCCGTCACTAACCGAACGGTGGCACCAATCCCGTCGCGATTGCTCTTGGTTCCGACTAACTTGAGCGTAAGCCAATGGTTGTTAGTAGCAGTCTGATTACGAAGTATATAAGCTGGCCCATTAGTCGTCGTGATGACAACATCCTGCTTCCCATCGTTATCAATGTCTCCTAGCGCTAATCCTCGAGCTGCCCACTTCTGCTGAAAAATCTCGCCGGACGCTTTGGATACGTCGACAAACCCACCCCCGGTGTTCCGCACCAGCAGTGGCGGCTCTTTGTAATGCAGCCCGGGCGTGCTTTTCTCGACGGTGTCCAACACGTGTCCTTGCGCGACGAACAGATCCTTCCAGCCGTCATTGTCATAGTCCAGAAAACGAACACCCCAGCCTGAATGCAAGATCGTCATTCCCGCAATTCCGTTCGCGTAACTCGCGTAATTAAAAGATCCGTCGCGTGAATTAGTATAGGTTGCGTATTTCTGATTGGCTAGGTTAGTCACAACCAGATCCGGCCAGCCGTCGTTGTTGTAGTCGGAGAAGTCCACACCCATTCCGGCATAGGTTCTACCATCCCCATCGACAGCGACTTCCGTTTCCAGCGCAACCTCTTCGAATGTCCCGTTCCGCCTGTTGTGGAACAGGAACTCCGGCATAGAGTCATTGGCGACAAAAATGTCGGGATAACCATCATGATCGTAATCGGCGATCGCCACCCCGAGCCCTTTTCCCGGCATCGTTAGACCAGCCTGCCGCGAGACTTCGTGGAAGTGTTTCCCATCGTCGTTGTGATAGAGGAGCAGCGTGATTGGTTTGAAAAGGTCCGGATGGCAGTATGCCCGATTCCCTTCCCCGCGCTCGCCACACCAGATATCGGCAAAATCCCA
>JAFASD010000393.1 GCA_019244945.1 Acidobacteriaceae bacterium
TTGCGTAAGCTCTACAGCGCGGCGATAATTCTCGAGCGTATCGCGAAGGATTACCCTTTGCGCGTCTAGCGCGCGGACTTGAAAATAATCTTGCGCCAGTTCAGCTCGTGTCGTAAGAAGCGCCGTCGCTACGTCGGCCGCGTTCGCCTGAGCCGTATAAGTATTTGCCGCGATGGTATTGCGAACCTTATGCCAAAAATCAATCGTGTACGAGAGGTCCAGCGGCAGAGAAAATGTGTTTACAACGCCGGTTGTGCCCAGTCCCGCGACTCCGTTGGTTGTGGAAGTTGCGCCGGAGCCTGTCGTAGTTCCCGTGGTTGCGGTTACGCCAGCTGCGGAGGGGACCACACTGGTGGTCCTCGCGGTTTGCGAGAACTTCGAGTTTGTGTAGGAAGCCGAGGCGGTGAGGGTTGGGAAGAGATTGGCTCTGGCAGTGCTGACTGCGGTACGAGCCGACCGGAAATTCGCTTCTGCTTGAACCACGGTTTGATTCGAAATTTTGACCTGTTCCTCGAGAGCGTTTAGCTGGGGATCGTTATAGACCTCCCACCAGTTGCCGCGAATCCTGTCATCTCCGGGTTCGGCGATTTTCCACCCCACGCCTTCTTTGTATTCCTGGGGTGGGGCTTCTTTGAAAGCTGCAGGAGCTTGGGCCGGCGGTTTGACGTATTTCGGGCCGGGATTGCACGAGCAAAGCAAAAGAGCCGCTGCAAAAGCTGCTCCTGTCGTGATCCGGTTTGTTCTAGTTTTCGACTTCATCGTTCACCTGCCTGATCCAACGCTGGAGATAAATAGGGCAATTGACCAGCCTGATGTCATGACTGGCTTGCTCGGAAATATAGTCGACAGTCCTTCGATCAACCAGGGTCACCTCGCTCAGGTCCAGATAGATCCTCTGCTGCGCGTTGCGAGCTTCCGAAATGGACTGATCGAGTTCAGGCAACGCATCTTCGCCGAATTTTCCGTTCAGCAAAAGCGTGATGGACCGTTCCCCGTTGTTGGGCTCTTTTGTAATTGTGTAGTTCGTTTCCATGCGCCTTCCTACGCTGGACCAACCGCTTCCGCCGGCGCCTCGGGTTCGTGCCCGCGGCCCAGTCCTCGAAGCCATAGACTGAAGCGGTCCATGTAGAGATAAATGACAGGAGTTGTATAGAGGGTCAGGGCCTGGCTGACAATCAGGCCGCCGACAATGGTGATTCCCAGAGGCCTGCGCAATTCCGAACCCGTTCCGGTCCCGAGCGCGAGCGGCAATCCGCCGAGCAGAGCGGCCATGGTGGTCATCATGATCGGCCGGAACCGCAGGAGCGAGGCTTCGAAGATGGCTTCCTTCGGGGTTTTGTTATCGCGCCGCTCTACCTCGAGCGCGAAATCGATCATCATGATCGCGTTTTTCTTAACGATGCCGATCAGCAAAATAATCCCGATCAGCGCAATGACACTTAGCTCCGTTTTCGTGATCATGAGCGCGAGAATTGCGCCGACGCCCGCGGAAGGAAGTGTCGAGAGGATGGTGATCGGATGGATGTAGCTTTCATAAAGAATGCCGAGTACGATGTACACGGCGGCGAGAGCCGCAGCAATCAGCATCGGCTCATTCGCGAGGGAAGACTGAAAGGCCTGCGCCGTCCCCGTAAAGTTAGTGTTGATTGTGCTCGGCATTCCCGCTCTCTGTTCCAAAGCGTTAATGGCGTTTACCGCAGGCCCGAGCGCGATTCCGGGAGCGAGATTAAAAGAGATGGTGACGGACGGGAAAACGCCCGAGTGATTGACGGTGAGGGCTGCCGTTTTCGGCTCAAAATGCGTGAACGTAGCGAGTGGAATGGGCGCACCGGTAGCCGATTGCGCATAGACCTCTTTCAGCCCGTTGGGGTTCTGCCAAAATTCGGGAGCGACTTCCATGACCACGAAGTACTGGTTCATGGGGGTGTAGGTTTTGGCGATCTCACGCTCGCCAAACGCGTCGTAGAGAATGTTGTCCAGAGTTTGAGGCGTCACACCGACTCGGGACGCAGTATCCCGATCGATTACAAGATTTGCTTCGAGGCCGTTATTCTGCTGATCGCTATTGACATCGGTCAGCTGGGGCATTTTCTTCATCAGGTTCACGAGTAGAGGCGCCCAGTGCGTCAGTTCCGCCAAGTTGTCGCTTTGCAGCGTGTATTGATATTGAGCTGCGCTCTGCCGGCCTCCGACACGGATGTCTTGCGAAGCCTGAAGGAAGAGCGTGACGCCGGGCACAACCGCCAGTTTGGGACGCAAGCGGTTGATGATTTGATCCGCTGTGACTTTTCGCTCGTTGAGCGGTTTCAAGCTGAAAAAGGCTCGCCCTGTATTGGTGGTAGTGCCGCCGCCTCCTCCGGTGAACGCCTGAACTGTGTCGACGGCGGGATCCTGTTGCACGATCTTCGCCAGTTGCGCAATCTTTCTCTGCATGGCCTGGAACGATGTGCTCTGATCGCCCATGAAACTGCCGTTCATGCGGCCTGTGTCCTGTTGCGGAAAGAAACCTTTCTGGACGATCACGTACAAATAAACGTTCAAGCAGAGCGTAGCGATGGCAATCAGCAGCACCAGGATGGAATTGCGCAGCACCCAAGCGAGGCTGTGTTCATAGATTTTCAGAATAAAAGCGAAGAACTTTTCGCTCAGGTTGTAGAATTTGCCGCGTTCTTTTTTGTCGGAGAGCAGGCGGGAACACATCATGGGTGTGGTGGTCAGAGAGACCAGAAGAGAAACCAGAATGGTCACCGAAAGAGTTACCGCAAACTCCCGAAACAAGCGCCCGATGATACCGCCCATCAACAAAAGCGGGATGAAAACAGCCACCAAAGAAATGCTGATGGAGAGCACGGTTGAGCCGATCTCGGA
>JAFASD010000032.1 GCA_019244945.1 Acidobacteriaceae bacterium
AGGGTGAGTGGGCACATTTCTTGTCGTTGGCCATAATTCCTCCTGCCGTTGGACTCCGCAAACGCCCAAATGGAGACGTGCTGGTTCACACGTCTAAGGTGTTTCGTCGATCACTTCGATAGCTGATATGGTCGCGTAGTTTTTCACAGGGACGAAAGAAAGTAACAGGTTGCCTTGCGCATTGGGCTGGAGATTATGAAAGGTCCTGGTCAACTGACGATGGGAGCCCGCTTCCTGAAGCATGTCAAAATTTCGGAGCAAGGCGACTCCGTTGCAATATACGTCAAATATGCGGCTACCTGTTCCGCCGCCGCCTTGTCCGTCGGGTCCCCAATATGTCTCGGCAAAATGCAGACTGACCGCATAGCGGCCTGAGGCGACGGGAATTGCATACGAGAATCTTCCGTAGCGTTCTCGCTCATAAATCCGAGGGTCATCGGCGCCAGCTATATCTCCGAACCGCGCTAGCATCCTTCCGCCCAGAAAGAAATTATCGGGATACCAGGTTAAACCGTTCCGGTCGGTTAATACGTTGTCCTGAGTGACGATCCGAGTAGGGCGAAGATGGCCCGGAATACCAGGAGTGATTTCAATGGCATTGATGAGAGGCAGCTCGGACAATTTTGAAAAGCCGAGGTGGAGATAGCCGTCGGTAGCTGGATGAATGTCCTTGAATACCCTCACATAGCCGGTGCTGGGTCCCGCGTCGGCGATGATGTCGAAATCACGTAAGGCTGGAAGGCCGTTGATCAAGACATTGAAGACGCGGACGTTCTCTCCACCTTCCATAGCAGTTCCAGGACTGTAGGAGGTGTCGGCGAAATAGAGGCGCAGTTCGTAAGTGCCCGGCCTGAGTGGAATTTTGTAGGAGAATTCACCGGAACGCAAGCTGCGGAAGAGAGATGCATCGCGTGAGCGATAGATGGGCTGGGAAGGAAGTTCGACGGCAGTTCCGCCGGAAAAGAAAGCGTCGGGGCCCCATTCATGACCCTGCCTGTCGCGATAACCGCCTTTTGTAGAACCACAGAGCATGCGATATCCGGCTTCAGGGGGGAGCGCGGCGACTGCGTCGACCAGTGGCTTAGGGGAGAGGTGGGCTGCTGGAGCGGTTGTAGCGTGCCGCCGGGCCACCATTGCCAAGACGACTACCGCGAGCGCCATCATAACTACTGCGGATATCGCCCATATAAATCGGCGCGAGATCCGGATCTGGGTTTTAACCGGCGAGGGCAGGATTGGTTCCGTTCGAGTTAACTGCTCCTCCCGGTCCGGCTTCGAATCTGTTATTTCACGCGGGACAAATTCGGGGATGTAATTGCCGTTGTGGATGACAATCTCAATCGGCTGATCGGCGCCTTCACTGCTATAGAATTCTTTCAGTTTTTTTCGGAGGCGGTGCATTTCCACCCGGACAATGGCGTCCGTGGTTTGATCGAAATCGGCTGGACGCGCGAAAACGTCGGTAGCGATATCGTATTCCTTAATCGAGGTTGTCTGACCGCGAAAACATCGTTCGCACAAGTACCGCAGTAACGCAGTAAGCCGCGGGTTTCTGGATAAGGCGCGCGATTTGAGGACGGCTTCCATTGCCGCCCGCCGTGCTTCGGCGGATAGCGCCATGGAAATCTCATTTACAAAAGCCATGAGACAGAAAGCAGTATATCAGAACTCTTACTGGCCCAACTGTACGTTAAATGCGTTAAATCGATGCGGGGTACGCCAAAGAAAATAAGGCACTTGAGACTTGGCGAAGGCGCTGCTTTAACCGTAGTAACCTAGCGCGCCCGGAAAACAGCGCTCATAATACCTGAAAAGCTTAAGGGTGGTGCAATGACGGCCTCTGGTGCGCTCGACGAGGCTAGATTTGCATATGTCTCCGGCCCAATTAAATTCAAGATTGAGGTGACCCGTATGCACCGTTCAAAAGCCGCGTGGCTTCTGGCAATTTGCGTTCTCTTGCTCGCTTGCTCCTTCTTGGCCTCAGCCCAGGTTGGCGCAGGAGGCACAATCGTGGGTACTGTGACAGACCAGTCCGGCGCGGCAGTTCCCAATGCAGATATTGTGATCGCCGATGTCGATACAAACACGGTGACGCATGTAACAAGCAATACTAGCGGCGAATACACGGCGCCCGGCTTGCCTGTCGGCCATTACACCGTGACAGCCGAGATGAAAGGATTTAAGAAGTTTGAGCAGACCGGTATTCCACTGAACGTTGGAGACCGGCGCACTGTTGACGTCAAGCTCGAAGTCGGCAGCACGACGGAGAGCGTTGTTGTGGAGGCGGAGGCTGTTCAGGTCCAAAGCGAGTCCGGCGAAGTCAGCGATGTCATCACCGGCCAGCAGGTAACGCAGCTTGCCACAAATGGCCGGAGTCTCTATACGCTGACGGCGCTGGTCCCCGGTTCATCGAGCAACATGAGCGATTATCAGAGCCCGACGCCCGTCGGCGGGAACGCCACGGTCAGTTTTAATGGACTGCGCCAATCTCATAACCTGTACATGGTGGATGGCGGTGAGGATTACGACCGAGGCGGTTCCGGGAACATCAGCATCATGCCGTCCATCGACGCCATTGGCGAATTCCGCGCGTTAACCTCCAATTACAGCGCAGAATACGGGCTTTCTTCGGGCGCCACCATGACGATGGTGTTCAAGAGCGGAACCAAGGATTTCCACGGGGCGGCCTGGGAGTTTTGGCGCAATAACGACTTGGACGCCAATAACTTCTTCAATAACCGGGCCGGTGTTGCCGCTCCGGAACTGCGTCAAAACATCTTCGGGTTTAACATTGGCGGACCGGCTTTCATTCCGAAGGTCTACAACCGAAACCGTGAAAGAACGTTCTTCTTCTACAACCAGGAATGGCGCAGGATTATTCAGGGCGGTGTCCTCAACTCACAGGTACCGCTCACGAGTCAATACGGCGGAGACTTCGGTTCGACGATCACGAACCTGGCAAACTTCCACACGCCTTGCATGAATCAGGTCTCGCCGGCTATAGCGACGAGATTCGCAGCCGCCGGGGTAGCACTCAGCCCGTGCTCCGGAGCGAATCCATACGTCGGATTTCCGAACAACGTCATTCCCTCATCGCTGCTGGATCCCAATGCACAAGCACTGCTAGGGGCGGGCATCTTTCCGGCGCCATCCCTCCTGCAGACATCCGGAGGGTCGACAACCGGCAACTTCGTTGGTGGCGCCAATCAGCCCACTTATGTCCGGGAAGAAGTCGTCCGCATCGACCATCACTTCACGGATAAATTCTGGATCTTTGGCCACTGGGTCGACGAAGCTATCAGCCAGACCTACGGAACTTCCCAATGGACCGGCGATAACGTGCCCACCGCGCGCGACGTTTTCGGCAATCCATCTTACAGCGGCGTCGTTCATGCGACGTATTCCATCAGCCCGACGCTGTTGAACGAGACTGCGTTCAACTACAACGGGAACCGGATCAATATCGTGCCGGAAGGCCTCGTGAGCCGCCCGAGCAGCTTCAGCGTTCCGGGACTCTTCCCCGGGACGAAGAACAACGATAATCGCATTCCGACGATCTCGCTGAGCGGCGGCGAGAGCACTACTTTCGATTTTGGAAGCTGGCCGTGGCACAACAAGGCGGACGACTACCAGGTCCGCGATGACGTGTCCTGGACCAAGGGCAACCATCAGTTCAAGTTCGGCGGAGGTTGGATGCTCTACAAGAAGATCCAGGACCTGTTCGGGAACACACAAGGCAACTTCGGCTTTAACGGGGCCTATACAGGTAACGGCTTCGCCGATTTCCTGCTCGGATACGCAAACAGCTACTCTCAGCTGGCCATTCAAGACGCCGGCCACTGGCCCAACCAGTCCTACGATGCGTACGTACAGGACAACTGGAAGGTAAGCCCAAGACTGACCCTCAACTTGGGCCTTCGTTGGGATGGCATTCCTCACACCTATGAGGACAACAATCGCCAATCCAACTTCTATCCGAATCTTTATAATGCGGCGAACGCTGCGATCATTCTCCCCAACGGTAATATCGCGCCGGGCAGTCCGGGTCTTGGAACCAGCTCGAACCCGATCCTTGCAAACTTTCCTCTGTACCTGAACGGAATCGGCATAGCCGGGCAAAACGGGATACCGCGCGGTCTCGTCCAAGATCATTGGGCATTGTTTGCGCCGCGGCTTGGTTTTGCCTATGATCTCACCGGCGGCGGAAAGACCGTTGTTCGCGGCGGGTTCGGAATCATGTATGAACGCATTCAGGGCAACGACGTTTATAACGCCGGCCCCAACGTGCCGTTCACTCTCACCAGCACCCTGAGCAACGTTCTTCTTTCGAACCCGACGATTAGCGTTGCAACCGGCACGGCTGCAGCGGCGCCGATTACGGCACCCGGAATTACCGGCCTTGCATTCAGCGACTACAAGAACCCGGCGAGTTACCAGTACAGTCTCGGCGTCCAGCAGCAAGTTGGAGCGTCCACCGTCTTGTCTGTTGCCTATGTCGGAAATCAGAACCGCCATCAAAACGACTACCGGAACATCAATCTTCCGGCAGATAACCCGGCTTTGCTGGCCAGCATCGCGAAGGGGACTACGCAGTACAACTCCGTTGTGCCCTACCGCGGCTTCGGAGAGATCAATATGTCTGAAGACAGCGAGAATTCGTACTACAACGGGCTTCAAATCTCTGCAAACTCCCGGATACGAAGTGATCTGACCCTACAGCTGGCCTACACGTGGTCACGCGCATTGGACCCGGCAACCGGAAACGGCGGCGTGGGCGACTTGGCGAACGTTTCGAATCCATATAACCGCGCGTACGACTTCGGGCCAAGTGGTCTCGATCGTAATCAGATTGTGGTCGTGAATTTCATCTATGACTTGCCTTTCTTCAAGAACGCGAGCAACCTATTCCTGAAGTCCGCACTCGGCGGATGGTCGATTTCAGCCATTGGCACGATGGAAAGCGGTTTGGCGACGAGTGTCTTCCTGGGCGGCACTTACGGCAACAACGGCATTCCGGGGTCGACCAACCGGCCGAACGTGGTCGGCGCTTTGACGTACCCTGGCACCGTTGCCCAATGGTTCAGCACGGGAACCTTTGCTGCGCCGCTGCCAGGCACTTGGGGCGATGCGGGGAAGGGGCTTCTTCGCGGCCCCGGCCGCGATGTTTGGGATATTAACCTGTTCAAGCGCTTCGTGTTTAGCGAATCTGGGCAGCGGGATATCGAGTTCCGCTTCGAATCGTTCAACACGTTCAATCACACCCAGTTCAATAACGTTGACACGACTTTCACCGACGGTAACTTCGGTCAGGTCACCAGCACCTGGGATCCGCGCGTGTTGCAGCTGGCTCTGAAGCTGCATTTCTAGTAGCAAGCAGAATCGCTGTTCTCTACTGCGGGCCGCTGATTTTCATCAGCGGCCCTGGTTTTTGTTGTTCATGCAATTTCGCGACGATTGCGAACTCCGCATTTGCCTGCTCCGTGCGACCAAGTTCGCGGTATAGGCGGGCTAGCTTGTAATGGGCGTCATACCGATTTGGATCCTCGTGGATGGCGGCCAGGAACTGCTCGATCGCAGCCTTCGTGTTCTTTTGTTCCGCGTAAATGGTTCCGAGGTCCACATGCGACATAGCCAGCTTGTCGTCGCCCTGGATGGCTCGTTCTAGATCCGCTTTGGCTTCCTGCGTGTTGCCGTTTTTCAGGAGTATGTCGGCCAAAAACGCAAGCGCCTTCGGGTCATCCGGCGCTTGCCTGAGCTCTTCACGAAATTCGGCTTCGGCATCTGAGTATCGCTTTTCTTTCCAGAACAGGTAACCCAGACTGAAGTGAGCTTGCGGGTATTTGGGGTCGGCTTTGACGGCAGCTTGAAACTCGGCGATTGCTCCCGGCGTACGATCATCGGCGTCTAACGCCTCTCCCAGCAGCATATGCACTGCGGGCGAGTTCGGGTCGCGCTCCAACACTCTCTTAAACAGGTCCATCGCTTCCTTGTACTGTCCCGACCACAAATAGCACTTAGCCAGCAAGTACGAGAGCTCTGAATTTTCCGGCTGCGCGCTCGCGATCGGCTTCAACCGTTCCGCTGCTTGCCTATACTGGCCAAGGCCGAAATAGCTCATAGCGATCAGCGTCGTTACCCGGTCGCTTGGTGCTTGCGCATTCTCTTTGTTGAAGGCCGGGAGAGCTTCGCGGAAATTGCCTAGCTTGAACCAGGCCAATCCCAAATTCAAGTAAATTCCGGGCAGATTGGGATCTATCGCGATCGCCCTTCGATATGCCTGGATGGCAGCGCGATAATCGGATTTCTGTGAGAGACTGACGCCGAGATTGGCTTGTTCTATGGCCTTTTGCTTCTGTGTTTGCGCAAACAGTAAGGCAGCGGTCGAAATCACGACGAATGCAACGCGAAGCATCAAAACCCAAATTACACCGGGAGCCGAGCTATGAAAATTACAAAAATCGAAACAATACGAATCGCGGAATTTCCGCAACTGCTCTGGGTGCAGATCCACACTGATGAAGGCATCACAGGATTGGGAGAAACGTTCTTCAATGCAAGCGCGGTCGAGGCGTATCTTCACGACGATGTTGCGGCGAGGATCGTCGGACGCGACCCGCTGGCAATCGACCGAATCGCGCGCGATCTGATTGGGTATCTCGGGTTTCGGTCGACAGGCGTGGAGATGCGCGCTGCATCGGCTCTCGATATTGCTTTGTGGGACCTGTTCGGGAAGTCCGTTGGACAGCCGGTTGTGCAGATGCTGGGAGGGTGGACGCGTAATCGCATCCGTACTTACAATACGTGCGCGGGAGGTACGTACATGAGAAAAGCCGAGACGCAATCGACCGGAAACTGGGGTATCGCCTCCGCTCCGAATGAGAACGCGGTGTCTGGGTTCAACGATCTCAATGATTTCTTAACTCGAGCAGATGAGCTGGCGGAATCACTTCTTTCCGAGGGCATTACCGCGATGAAGATCTGGCCCTTCGATCAGGCGGCCGAAAAAACTCATGGTCAATACATTTCCACGGAGGATCTCAGGGCGTCG
>JAFASD010000084.1 GCA_019244945.1 Acidobacteriaceae bacterium
CTCCGGCATCAGCGATACCCCACCGGGAATCAGGGCGCACGCTAAATTCGGCGTCCCTGCCAAGGCCATCATCATCGCCGGCAGACCTTTATCGCATGTCGCCACTCCAATCACGCCATTGCGCGTCGGCAGAGAACGAATCAGCCTTCGCAGCACAATCGCCGCGTCATTCCGATAGGGCAGCGAGTCGAACATGCCCGTCGTGCCTTGCGTCCTCCCATCGCAAGGGTCCGTACAAGCTCCCGCAAATGGAATCGCGCGCTGCGCCTTCAGTTCCCGCGCCGCTTCCGCCACCAGCAACCCTACTTCCCAATGCCCCGTGTGATACCCGAGCGCAATCGGGGATCCATCCGGTGCTCTCACCCCCCCATGCGTGCTGAGGATCAGCACTTGTTTTCCGCGCAGCGCTTCCGCAGCCCACCCCATCCCGGCGTTCTGGCTCAAGCCGAATAAATTGCCCGAAGGCTCTTCGAGAAGCATCTCCCCCGTAAGCGGGAGTGCGCCCTCCGGCCCACGTGTATGCGTACGCGCCTCGAAAATATCCCGATCGCCGGAATCAAGAATGCTTTCGAGATTCACGCGAACTCCGTCACAACGCCCAAGCCGGTCCGATACACTCGAATTTCCCCTCTATCATGTCTGAAACGCGTGAGATCAGCGGTTCGGAGCGCTCCCTCATCGCTGTCTATCCCGGCTCTTTTGATCCGCTCACCAATGGACATCTCGACCTCATCTCGCGCGGCGCTCGTCTGGTCGACCATCTCATCGTATCCATACTGAGCAACACGCAAAAGCAGCCCCTGTTCACCGTCGAAGAACGCATCCGGATGCTCCAGGAAGTAACTGCTCACATTTCCAATGTAGAAATCGACTCGTTCGATGGTCTGCTGGTCGATTACGCAGCCCGCCGCGGCGCAAATGCAATTTTACGCGGCATCCGCGCCATCTCCGATTATGAGAGCGAGCTCCAGATGGCGCTACTCAACCGCCGAATGCGGCCCGAAACCGAAACCATTTTTCTGATGGCCCGCGAAGAGTACTCCTTCATCAGCTCTCGCATGATCAAGGAAATCATCACGCTCGCGGGCGATGTCTCCAGCTTCGTTCCCCAAACCGTCGCACAACGTCTCCGCGAGAAATTTCCACGGACGAGCTAACTGTGGCATGGTGGGCTACTTTGAAAAAGATGCCTAGCTTGAACCACTTAAGCAGAGCGTGTCAACGTAGCGGTATGCCGAAGAACGCCGCAGAAAAAACTCTAAAGAGAGGGAGAAACCCGCGAAATAAACGAACTGGCAAAACGGCTCGTTCGGGCTTCTACCGAGAAGCATTAAGAAGGTGAGTTGGGTAGGGCTACAGACTCGGAGATTTCAGCAAGATCCATCGCACGTTGCGCGTGCCGCCTGCCATGGCCGCTGGCGTGGCAGATCGAGTATCCGACCTGGTTGCGTTGAACGAAGGCGAGGAACGCGTTGGAAAGAGCGACGTGAATGAACGACAAGGAAGAATCGCGCGAGATCCGTCAGAAGATTCGTAGCGTCCTAATGAACGAGTGGGACCCGATAGGAGTTAAGGACGTTTCAGAGGCGGCAGGTGAATACGACTCCTACCTCGGTGACGTTTACAGACTCGTCGTCGAAAACGCGCCAGCCTCAAAGATTGCGAACTATCTGCGCCACGTTGAGGTAGACCGGATGGGGCTGACCGACGCCCAAGGAACACCTTTGCTCCCAGATAACGTTCGGTACCTCCGTTGTAACCTCGTTGAAGGCGCTACGGCCAAAGTAGCGCATTACCAATCATGGACCAGTTACATTGAAAGTTATATGATGCAAGCCACCGCCGAAATCGCCGACCGTATCTCGACCATCAGCGTCTCTTCCACCCTGAAAGTCTCCGCCGACGCCGACCGCCTCCGGCGCGAAGGTGTGGACGTAGTGGATTTCGGCGCAGGCGAGCCGGATTTCCCCACGCCCGCCAACATCAAGGAAGCGGCCATTCAGGCAATCACCGCAAATTTCACCAAGTACACCAATGCCGGCGGTACTCCGGAGCTTCGCCAGGCCATCTGCGATCGCCATCGCCAGGATTTCGGAACCAATTACTCGCCTTCGGAATGCATGGTCACCGTCGGCGGCAAACACGCCATCTTTAATTTGATTCAGGCGCTGATCAATCCAGGTGACGAAGTCATCATTCCCGTTCCTTACTGGGTGACCTATAAAGACGTTGTGAATTATGCCGGCGGAGTTTGTGTCTTTGTCGAGACGAATGAAAATACGGGCTTCGAAGTGAACGCCGCGATGATTGAGCGCCATCTCACGCCGAAAACCAAGCTGGTCATCATCAACTCGCCTTCGAATCCCAGCGGCGCCGTGCTCTCGAAAAAAGATTTCCGCGACATTTTCGACCTCGCCTCGAAACGCGATATCTTTCTGATGACGGACGAGTGCTACTGCCACTTCCTCTATGAGGACCAGCCATTTTCCATTGCTGCCGCGCCCGGCGCAAAGGAAACGGTAGTGGTCGCTGGCTCGCTGTCGAAAACTTACTCCATGACCGGATGGCGCATCGGCTTCGCGCTTGCCCCCGCCGAGATCATCAACGCCATGATGAAGCTGCAAAGCCACAGCACTTCGAATCCTACGTCCATCTCGCAGAAAGCTGCGCTCGAAGCGATGCGCGGCCCGCAGGATTCCGTGCCCGACATGCTCGCCGAGTACCGCCGCCGCCGCGATTTCGTAATTCAGCGTTTACGCGAAATCCCGGGCGTCTGCATCGTGGTGCCGAAAGGCGCGTTCTACGCCTATCCGAATATCAGCGTCGCCTATTCCGGCGGCAAGGTGACCAATTCACTCGATTTCTCGAGCCAGCTCCTGGCCCAGGCGCACGTCGCAGTAGTCCCGGGCGAGGCTTTCGGCACCAACGATCACATCCGCATCTCCTACGCCACCTCGATGCACGAACTCAAGCGCGGCCTGGATCGCCTCCACAATTTCATCGACACGCTGCGTGCTTAGACATGTTGGCTGCACACAAAAGCTAACAACTACGGCTGGCGGTTACCCCGGTCGGCAAGCTCTTTGCGAAGTTCTTCAAGAGGAATCCCCTCTCCACGATCGAGCTGCGCAATACCTTCTTCAATGGCCGCCAAAGTCTCGGTATCTTGTTCCATCAACTCGGGAATGGAATGATGATTAAATCGCAACATCTATGCCACCTCCTATCAGTAATCCGCCAAAATGGCGCTGACAAATGCCACAAATAGTCCCAAATTCCTCATCACCAACCCCGATAAAATAAATATTCGTTGATTGGCGTAATCGGAGGATACAACACAAAACTTCCGTCTAACTTTACACGTCGGCGCTCTCGCATGACCAAGCGTCCGCTTCTCCTCATCCCTCTGCTGGCAACTCTCCCCAATTTCTCCGCGCAAGCGCAGAACGATCCGGAACTCCTAACTTACGATGAATGCGTTCAGCTCTACCAGCAAGACCCGCCACCACCGCCGCTGAACGACAAACTCCACCGACTCCTCACCACGCCTTTCGTCCACAATACCGCCTCCGATGCCGGCCGCCAGCCCTTAAAACCGAGCATGCCGGCCATCGGCAAAGTTCTTCGCGTCGCCCAATGGAACATCGAACGCGGCCTCGAGTTCGACGCCATCCGCCTGGCCTTCACGGATTCCAAGCAGTTCAACGCGCTCATGGAAGACAAAGCGTCCAAAGCCGACGAAGGCCAGCGAACTGAAATCCGCGAGGAGCTGGGCGTTCTCCAACAGGCCGACCTGCTCGTCTTGAACGAAGTCGATTGGGGCATGAACCGCACCCGTTTCCGCAACGTCGCCGCCGAATTAGCCGACGCGCTCGGCATGAATTACGCCTATGGAGTCGAATTCGTCGAAGTCGATCCCATCACCATGGGCATCGACCAGCAGGTCGTCATTCGCGAGGTGCAGGAGGCCTACGCCGAACCCAATCAGGACAAGGCCGACATGATCGCCTACGTCAAGCAAATCATGACGCCCGACCCCCAGCGTTATCGCGGTATGCATGGCACCGCCATTCTCAGTCGCTATCGGTTGGAGAACGTTCGATTAGTTCCGTTCACGACCCGCGCCCATGATTGGTATGCCGACGAAAAGAAAATCTCCATCCCGGAAAAAGTGGAAGGCAAGGTGAGCGCCGCCGTCTTCAAAGAACAACTGATCAGACAGGTTCGCCGCGGTGGCCGAATGATGCTCCTGGCCGATATCAGTGACCCCGATTTCCCGTCAGGTAAGGCAACCGTTGTCGCCACTCACCTCGAAGATGTCACCACGCCCGCGAACCGTCAAAAAGAGCTGCAAGAAATTCTCGATCAAATTGAAAAAGCCGATCACCCCGTCATCTTGGCCGGCGACATGAATACTTCCACTCACACCGGCGTCCCCATCAGTGTCACGCGCGCGCTGAAACAGCGGCTCGGCAATGGAAAATGGTGGGCCGAACAAGGCGCAGCCCGCGTTATCAGCCACGCCACCCCGTTCGGCTGGGCCTATGACGCTTCCTTGGGCACCATTGGCTTTATGCGCAAGGTCGACGACCCAACCCGGGCCAACATCCCCCTGGTCGGCGATAATCCCGAAGCCAAGTTTTTCGGAATGCTCGAAAAATTCCGCTTCGCTGACGGCGGTGCGTTCGATTTCCGCGGCGATAAGGCCCGCTCCTATAACGATCGAACCGGAA
>JAFASD010000088.1 GCA_019244945.1 Acidobacteriaceae bacterium
CAGGTGAAACACTTCTAAATGGTTCGAAAAATCTTGAAATATGGCGAGCCGGTGCTCGAGCAAAAAGCCGAACCCATAACCGATTTCAACGACACCGAGTTGAGCGAGCTCATCGCCGACATGTGGGAAACCATGTATGCAGCGAAGGGCGTCGGCCTCGCCGCTCCGCAAATTGGCTTGAGCAAACGCGTTTCGGTGATTGACATCACCGTCGGAGAAGACGAATCGAAAAAGATCGTCATTATCAATCCTGAGATCGTCTCCACCGAGGGAAAGCAGACCGGCGAAGAAGGATGCCTCAGTCTACCGGGGTTTCGCGAACCCGTCACCCGTGCAAACAAGATCACTTTGCGCGCCCAGAACGAGAAAGGCGAGACGGTCGAACTGGTAGGCGAAGAGCTGCTGGCCAGGGCTTTTCTCCATGAGATCGACCATCTGAACGGTATCCTCTTTATCAATCATCTGAGCGCGCTAAAACGCGATATCATTCGCCGCAAAATAAAAAAGCTGCAGAAGGCCGGCGAGTGGGAGTAGTTCGCGCCCCGAATTAATGCGCGTCGTCTTTCTAGGTACCCCCGAGTTCGCGGTTCCTTCTTTACACGCGCTGTTGTCGGGTCGGCATGAAGTTGTGGCTGTGTTCACGCAGCCGGATCGCCCGAAAGGACGCGGCAATATGGTCACAGAATCCGCCGTAAAGCGTGCCGCAGTGGCGGCTGAGATACCGGTCTATCAACCCTCACGAATCCGCCGCCCGCAATGTGTGGACCTGCTGCGAACCTTGCAAGCGGAGCTGATGGTGGTCGTCGGCTACGGGCAGATCATTCCGCAAAGCATCATCGATTTGCCGAAACACGGAATTCTCAATGTTCACGCTTCACTGCTGCCCAAATATCGAGGCGCGGCGCCGATCCAGTGGGCGATTGCGAACGGTGAGACCGAGACCGGCGTCACGATTATGCAAATTGACGCAGGCCTCGATACAGGCGACATGTTGCTCAAAGAACGAATAGCGATCGGCCCCGATGAAACCACGCCGGAACTGAGCGAGCGCCTGGCCCCTTTGGGAGCACAACTGCTCTCACAGACCGTCGAGCAGATATCCCGCGGGACTGTTCAGCGCGAACCGCAGAATAATGACGAAGCGACCTACGCCCTGATTCTGAAAAAAGAAGATGGTTTGATCGATTGGACATTTCCAGTCCATCAGATCTACAACCGCATGCGCGGCTTCCAACCCTGGCCGGGAGCGTACACCACCTTTCGGAATCAGCAACTGCTTCTCCTTCGCGCAACACCCCGCGAAAACTCGCCTCTATCACCAGGTGTGCTCAGAGCAGAAAACCGCCATCTCTTCGCGGGATGCGGGCACAACACTGCCTTGGAAATTCTGGAACTCCAGCTCGCGGGCAAACGACCAATGTCGGCGCAGGCGTTCTTGAATGGCTACAAAGTCACCGAAGGCGAAATGATGGGGGAAAATGCCTAAATTTCCTTGGCGGCTTGCAACAATTCCGCAAAAGAATTCGGCGGTTCGCCTTTCTCGATCATGGCCTTGAATACTGCGTACGGGTCTGTTTTCGAACCGGCTTTGCGCAGTGTTCCCTCGTCATTGATCCACACGTAAATGATGACTTTTTCTTGGGTCGAAAAGCGAAAGAACAGTCGGTACCTCCGGTGAAATTTAGCCCGAAACCAATGGCGGTTGCCTGGACCCAGCGTGTTCCCCTGTCGGAACTCGGGACTATTCGGATCGCGGGGGATGACCTCGCGAACGTAATGATGGATGGTGGCCAGCATTTTTGCCGCGGGATCGGAGAGGTATCCTCGGGGATTTTTCGCCGCCAGTTTCTCTACTCGCGTCGTCAGCTTCTCTAGTTGCGCTTCGAACAGCGGGTGAACGAAAAGGCGCCAGCCTTGGGATTTCATTAGACGAGCGAATCACCGCCCAAGTCTTCGTGAGGGTCCACTTGTGCCTTGCCAACCAGCTTATTCATGCGTTGCGCAAGGCCTTTGTCCAGCGGTCTGATCTGTTGCGGAGAGCGAGTCATATCGGCAGCCAGAAAACCTAGAAAAGCTTCTAGAACCGGATCGCTCTCTGGCCCTCGCGTCTTACGTCTCGATTCCGCGACCACTAACAGCCGCCCCGGAGCGATCACGTGGGCGCGCACTTCCCCCGAAAATTCGGGATGGCTCTGGAACAGCGCTTTGTCGAATCGCAGCCCTAGAGAATTCCCCGTTTTCGCCTGCTTGCCTCGATATCCCGTCGCTGTCCGCTTCTGCGCCACTTTCCCAATTGCCATTGCTCACCTCTGCAGAAATGTTAGCACAGATGTGCTAACATGGATTTCTTGAGAGATCTGCCTCTTGGATACCGCTACGCGGCCATCTACGCCGGAATCCGTAAACAGCCGGATAACGATCTGGCTCTCATAGTGCCGGATAAAACCGCCAACGCCGCAGCCGTTTTTACTCAAAACCTCGTGCAGGCCGCGCCCATTCGCCTCGCCCGAAAGTATCTGAAATCATCGCGTGGCAGAGTGGCGGCTGTCTTGGTCAACGCCGGTAACGCGAATTGCGCGACGCGCACAGGAGATCGCGTCGCCTCGATCTCCTGCAAAGCCGTTGCGAAGGCGCTGAAAACCAAAACGGAGCAGGTTTTACCCGCATCCACTGGAGTCATCGGCGTGGAACTGGACGGTAAGTTGATCACCAATAACATTCCGAAACTTATGTCCCTTTTGTCGCGCGAGGCGTTCGAGGTCGTCGCTCGCGCCATCCTGACCACGGATACGCGGATGAAAGTGGCCTCGGAAGAAGTTCGATTCCGAGCAGGCACAATTCGAGTCGCCGGTCTGACAAAGGGCTCCGGAATGATTCACCCCAACATGGCCACAACGCTAGGCTTCGTCATGACAGACGCCAACGTCTCGTCGAAGCACTTGCACGGAATGCTTGTGCGCGCCTCGCAATCAACCTACAACTCGCTCAGCGTCGATGGCGACATGTCCACCAACGACATGCTCGCGCTGCTAGCGAATGGCGCATCCGGCGTCGAGCCCAATGAAAAGGAACGCAGAGCATTGGAAGTGGCGATTACGCAGGTCATGGAAAACCTGGCCCGGCAGATTGCCGCCGATGGCGAAGGCGCAAAAAAACTGATCGTCATCGAAACAACCGGCTTCGAAACAGAAGACCACGCGCGCAAAGTTGCCAGATCGGTCGCGAATTCTCCCTTGGTGAAAACCGCTGTTGCAGGAAGTGATCCGAATTGGGGGCGAATCCTAGCTGCGGCTGGATACTCCGGCGTTCTCTTCGATCCAGCCAAGATCGATATCTATCTACAGTCCATCCACGTTTGCCACGCTGGTTTGGCGTGCGATTTCGCGGAACAGGAACTCAAGCAGAAGCTCGATGAGAGCGAGGTGCGGATTCGAATCGTTCTCAATGGACGCGGTAAAGCACAAGCTCGCTTCTTCACCTGCGATCTCACGGAAGGCTACATTCAAATCAATGCCAGCTATCGCACATAAGCTCAAGCGCGTGCTCGGAGCGATGCTGCTCCTTGGTTTGCCTGCTTTCGGCGATCAGGTTGCCGATATGCGCACTCAAATGACTCAGATTGCCACGGCGCTGAGTGACGGCAATGCAGACGGCGCAATGTCGTCCTTCGATAAGTCATTTGCGAACTACGACAAACTACGCAATTACTTCGAGGCGCTCGCCAACTCCTTCCGTCTTAGTAACGAGCTCGAGATAACTGACGAGCAAGATTCCGAAAACGAAACCAAGCTGACCGTTCAATGGACCCTGACGATAACAGATCCGGCGACTAACTCGAGCGACACCCGCGATGCGGAGCTGAAAGTGCGGCTCGTGCGCGCAGGTAAGAAATGGAAGATCGTGGACTTCTCGCCGATTGAGCTGTTCAACCCTCAACGGCCATAGATCTTCAATTTGTCGCTGCCCGACGCAACACCCACAGAGACCAGTTCGCGCTCTTCCGATTCGTCTTCTTCGAGAACAGGCGTCAACGCGAGGTCAGTGTAGTTGTAAGCGTCAGGATCGCGTTTTAGCCTCAGCCTGAACCGGCCGAAGCGCCAGATCAATTGAAGCAACTTGAAATGCTTGCTCGCCAGCTCGCCTATGTACCGCGGATAGAAAACGAATGGGCTCTCGATCGGCAGCGTCGGGCGCCGGTCCTTCCGGTATTTGCGACGTAGATAACCGCCTTCCAAGGGATCGATCTTTTCCAATTGGATACACGCGTAGTACCAGAGCAGCAGGAACAGCATGTTACCGGCGTTGCTCCTGGTCGCTTGGGCGCGTCGCATGACGGTCTCGATATGTTCGGGCGAATAGTAGCTCTCCCACGCGTCGAGGTAGAGTTTCTCCCATTGCTCCGTCGTCATTTGGCTGTGCGTGGTCGTTACATGTTCGAGATCGTATTTGTTCAGGTCCGGATCAAGATACGCGCCGGCTTTGTAGAGCCGCTGATGATCCTCGGAGCCGGGCAGAGGCGTCAGACAGTGCGGCTCCAGAAGATCAATTGGCAGCTCGCGCTGTATGATCTTGATGTCGCGCATCACCGATTCGGGCGTGTCATTGGGAAATCCGACAATGTAGCCGGCGAAAACCGTCGCCCCCGCGCGCTTCCACTCGAGCAGCATCTTCCGGTATTCGGCAACCTTGTTCTGTTTCTTCCTGGCGCCGAGCAGGCTGTCCGGATTGATGCTTTCAAGTCCGATGAACACGCGCGCGACACCGGCGCGGCCCGCCTTCGAAATGAAGTTCGGCAGCCGGTGGCACATCGTGTCCACCTGAATCACGAACTTGATATTGAGCTTCTCGTTCTCGCGCATGGCGATCAGGCGATCGAATACGCTTTCCCAATCCCTGTTCCGCGCGAAGTTATCGTCCGTGATGAAAAAGCGGTTGATCCCCTGAGCTAGATTGCGCCGCACGATCTGCTCAATCTCATCCGCCGACCGACGTCGTGACTTCCGCCCCTGAACGTTGATAATGGTGCAGAACGAGCATTGAAACGGGCAGCCGCGGCCGGCATCGAAGCTAGTCAGCTTACCTGCCGTCCTCTTCACGCGAGTGGGTGGAAGGATTGGAAGCGGTACGCCTTCTAGAGACGGCAGATCCGCCATGTAGTTATAGAGTGGCTTCAGCGCTCCGTTCCAAGCATCGCGCAGGACCTCGTCAAAGCGGCCCTCGGCTTCACCCGCGAACAATGAG
>JAFASD010000090.1 GCA_019244945.1 Acidobacteriaceae bacterium
TATGTGCTGCACTCAGGGGAGAGCGTCATCCAATATGTCTACGATTCGCATTACGCGGGCGCGGCGGAAGCCGAAAAGTTTCCGGAATGGTGGCAGACTCTGCAACGCCGCATTGACGATCAACGCTACGAGGCGATTCTCAAAAGATTGACCTATCAGGCGGGACACGCGATTGTCTGGCGGGATGCCATTTGCAACTGGTTTTTCCGTGAATCAGGCATACCCGACGCCCAAAATCGCGTGGGTCACTACCCAAATCGCACCGAAGCCGAATCCATGCAGCTTTCGGGATATGCAGTCCAAGATGTGGACCCCTCGGAAGACGCATCGGGCGGTAAAGCGATTGCCTGCAGCGCCTCTGCGAAATCCTGTACCGCCAGCTTCCTCTTTCAAGGCGAGCCGGGCTGGTATAACCTCCACGTTCAATATTTCGATCTAAATGGCGGTGGAGCCCGCTTTCAGATTTTTGTAAACGACCAGCAACTGGATCAATGGGTCGCCGATTTGCTTTTGCCGTCCAACAAAATCAATGCGGATAGCTCGACACGGCACACCATCCACGGCGTCGCACTCCGTCCGGGTGACCGCATTCGCATTGAAGGCGCGCCCGATGGTGAAGATCGGGCGGCATTGGATTACGTCGAGATCGCGCGACAGGATTACTACTCGCAGTAAACTACAAGTGAATGACAATCGAAGAATTAGAAAGAGAGTACGTTGCGCTCCGGCAGCAAGCTGAAGCTGTGCGGAGCTATCTTTGACGCCCCCGCCAAACAACTAGAGCTCCAGAAAACCGAAGCTGAAATCAGCGATCCTGATTTTTGGAACCAACCCGAAAAGAGCCAGCGCATCATGCAACAACGGAAGCGCCTGGAAGAAGCGATCCGAAATGCAAGCTCCATCGTCACCGCGACTTCCGACATCGACACGTTGTTTGAACTGGCCCGGGAGGGGGAGAACGTTAACGGCGATCTCGGGCGGGAAATGAAAACGCTTGGAGAGACGCTCGAACAGCTCGAGACCGGCATGCTGCTTTCAGGCGAAAACGATGCTCGGGACGCAATCGTTACCATCCATCCGGGCGCTGGCGGAACCGAAAGCCAGGATTGGGCGGAAATGCTCTTGCGCATGTATCTGCGTTGGGCGGAACGGCACAAGTTCGAAGCCGTCGTAACTGACCGGCTGGAGGGCGAAGGCGCGGGAATCAAATCCGCTACTGTCGAGATCAGCGGCGAGAACATCTACGGCCAATTGCAGTCGGAAGTTGGCGTACACCGTTTAGTTCGTATCTCGCCGTTCGATGCCAATGCGCGGAGGCACACATCGTTTGCTTCTGTCTTTGTTTACCCCGAGATCGATGAGGACATCAAAGTCGAGATAAAGCCGGAGGATTTGAAAATTGACGTCTTCCGGGCCAGTGGCGCCGGAGGCCAGCACGTGAATCGAACCGAATCGGCTGTGCGGTTCACTCATGTGCCGACGGGCATCGTCGTGCAATGTCAAAACGAGCGGTCGCAACACAAGAACCGCGCCAGCGCTATGAAACAGCTTCGCGCCAAGTTGTACGAGTACGAAGTCGATAAGAAGCGCGATGCCGATCAGAAGCTGGAAGACACGAAGCTCGAGATCAACTTCGGAAGCCAGATCCGCAGCTACGTGCTAGCGCCCTATCGCCTGATCAAGGATCACCGGACCAAGTTGTCGATCGGCGATGTGGATCGTGTTTTGGATGGCGACATCGACCCGCTGATTCATGCCTACCTGGTTTGGCGCAAGACAGGCAAGATTTGGGGCGATGGCAAAGAAGAGCTGCCGGAATAAAACGCGCCCGCTCGCGAATGCTTTTCGATGAGCGAGCCGCCGACTGAGGAGGAGATCGCTCGCGCGGCCGAGTTGATCCGCCACGGCGGGCTGGTCGCCTTTCCAACCGAAACCGTTTACGGCCTCGGCGCGAATGCGCTGGATGCAAAGGCAGTGGCGCGAATTTATGAAGTAAAGGGGCGGCCCTGGGCGAGTCCGCTCATAGTCCACGTAGCGGACGAAGCTATGGCGCGATCGGTCACCTCCGGATGGCCGACGATAGCCCAAACCCTTGCGAAGCACTTCTGGCCCGGACCCTTAACGCTTGTCCTGGGAAAGGCCGACGTCATTCCTGACCTCGTGACGGCTGGCCTGCATTCCGTCGGAGTCAGGATGCCCGCGCATCCCGTCGCGATCGAACTCATCCGCCGGGCCGGTGTGCCGATCGCGGCGCCCAGCGCGAATCCCTTTACACAGATATCTCCGACGACGGCCGAACATGTGCGCGCGGCACTCGGTGACCGTGTCGGCATGATCCTGGATGGGGGTCCAACTATGATAGGCA
The DNA here is from genome assembly GCA_019244945.1 of Acidobacteriaceae bacterium. Lineage (GTDB taxonomy): Bacteria > Acidobacteriota > Terriglobia > Bryobacterales > Bryobacteraceae > Bog-105. The sequence continues at coordinate 2,366 of JAFASD010000090.1, forward strand.
TCGAATCTACAGTCGCATCCATTTGGCGGGATCCGCCGGTCATATTGCGCCCGGGAATGATTACCCAGGAGGAACTGCAAAAGGTAACGGAGCGGCCTTGGGAACGAGAGATGGGGCTGCCACAAATTATGGAATCACCCGGAATGCAGCCGCGCCACTATGCACCGCGTACTCCGTTCTATGTGCTAGAGCCCGGTACTGCCGCTCCCGCCGGTAGAGGACGGATCCTCGAAATGCCGCCCGACCCACAATCGTTCGCAGCCAAGCTCTACGCTGAGCTCCACGGCGCGGACCAGCAGGGCTGGGATTGGATTGGTGTCACAAGACCGCCCGATACGCCGGAGTGGGCTGGAATCCTGGACCGGCTAACGAAGGCAAGCGCCCGCGAGTAACAGGATTCCTGTCGTTACGCAATTAATGTACGAACGTGCGCTTCGGCCGCCAACGCTAAGCCTTCCAGATTGTAGCCGCCTTCGAGGACGGAGATAAGACGCGCATTGCAGTGCTCTGCGGCCAAATCAGTCAACATGCGCGTCAGCTCTGCGAAGTCATTATCGGTCAGAAGAAATTGACCGAGTGGATCATTTGCTCGGGAATCGAAGCCCGCGGAAATCAGAATCAAATCGGGGTAAAATTCTCGCGCGGCGGGCAGTAGCTGATCGCGGAATGCGCCCAGAATCTCGGCTCTGCCCGCACCGGCAGGAAAAGGGCAATTGATGGTTTTGCCGGTGCCTTCTCCTTCGCCACGTTCCGAAGCTGCTCCTGTTCCCGGATACCAGGGCGATTGGTGCGTGCTGAAGAAGAGCACGGATCCGTCTTTATAAAAAATATCTTGAGTCCCGTTCCCGTGGTGGACGTCCCAATCGGCGATCAGCACTCGTTCGGCGCCGTGCTTGCGCTGTGCATATCGCGCCGCGAGGGCGATATTGTTGAACAAGCAGAATCCCATGCCGCGGGTCGCATTGGCGTGGTGACCGGGAGGCCGGACGACACAAAATGCGTTCTGGACAATTCCGGAAAGCACCGCATCCACCGCTGACAAGACACATCCGGCGGCAATGCGCGCCACGTCTCCGGATGCAGGGCTGATGTCCGTGTCGCCCGTACTGAGTTGGCGGCGATTCTGCGCAATCTCACGCTCAACCAGGGCGATGTATGCCCTCGTGTGGACGAGAGCCAGGTCGTCATCAATCGCCTTGCGCGTCTCAATCCGCTGGAGGTTCTGAAGCAAGCCGGTTGCTTCGAGCCTATTCATCACGGCGTCGTAACGGGCGGGCTGCTCCGGATGACCCCGACCCGTGTCATGCTTCTTAACCTGGGGGTCGGCCGCTAGGCCAGTCATGCGAGATTAACGCCCGGCGCTGGCGGTTTTAATCGAGACCAACTGCTCCTGAGGCTCCGGTTCCACGGTCGCGGTTTGCTTGCCACGGAAGAAATCGAAATAAGAGATTTGATGAACGCAGGAGACAGTGCAGAATGGCGCGCACCCCTTTTGCGTCACATACTCGCGCCGGATATCCTCTACCGTGTAGTGTTCGAGCGGCTTCGCTGGGAAACCGCGCTGCTGGGAGCAGTAATGCACCAGCCCGTCTTCACAGATGTATAAATATCGCGAGCCAGCCCGACAACGCCAATCGCTGGGTTCGCCATTGGCAATCTTTTCCTGGAAATAGTTGATCCGCGAAAAATGCCTTTTCTCGAATTTTTTCATCTCGAGAAAGACTTCGCGCTCGCGCTTCGCCAACGGACGCAATTGGCCGTCTCCATCGTGAATGATACCGACCGTGGACGTAAAGCCGAGATCCATCGCCCGCTTGCCTACTGTCAGAGCATCTTCAGGGTTATGTATTCCGCCACCTAAAACTGAATTGATGTTGACGTGAAAGTCTGCGTGTTCGGAAAGAACTTGCAGCTTTTTGTCCAGAACTTTGAGGCTTTTCTTCGAAACGTCGTCCGGCTTTACGTTATCGATGCTGATCTGCAGGTAATCGAGCCCGGCGTCGTTCAGGCGCTGGACGCGATCCGCCGTCAGCAGGTAACCGTTTGTAATCAGGCCGGCCAGGGCGCCGTTGGCTCGAATACCGCGAATGATCTCGTCCAGGTCCGGATGCAGCAACGGTTCACCGCCGCTGATGGTGATCACGCCAGTTTTCAATTTTCCGAGCAAATCCAAACGGTGCAGCATGGTGTCGAGGGGCACCGGCTTCGAATAATCGTCGTATTCGTTGCAATAAGCGCAAGAGAGATTACACCGGCGGATCGGGATAATATGCGCCATGATGGGGTGATCGGTATCGAGCGCCCCTCTCACGAGCAATTTTGCTTCCCGTAGACGCCTGTGAAGTGTACGGCGGCGCCTTTGACTAGGCAGGTTCCGTTCGAACATTAGGCGAGACTCTTACATTTAACCACAAATAGCCCTCTGCCGGGCAGCCATTCCGATTGAAGCGCCGCAATAAGTAGTTGAATGTAGAAGCCTTACGGTTGAGCGGGCGTTGCCGCCACGCCGGGAAGAGCGGCTTGAGTGGGAACAGTACTCACATCCGTAATAGGCAACGGGGAGAAATGGAGTATGTAGGCACGCATTCCGCGTTCTGCGAAACTCATTCCATATTTCTTCGCCTCGTCGAACGCATCTTCGTTCTTCCAGCGGTCGTGCTGAATGCGATAGCAAGCCACCACGGTTCCGGTGCGATCCTTTCCGCGCCGGCAATGTACAAATACCGGCTGGGAATCGTTCTGAAGCAGGAGAGACAGAACCCGTCGT
>JAFASD010000142.1 GCA_019244945.1 Acidobacteriaceae bacterium
TTCGGACGAACCACTTAGTGCGCACTCTGGAGCGCCGTCTTTGGCTCTCGCTTGATTATGCTGTGGAGTCGTTATACTGCGAGCTGATCGAACTCGCAACGCATGCCACATACGGTTACGAGGATGTGAACACGGCGGCTTGGATCAAATTTTCCGAACCAGCAAAAGCACAGTCGATTGCCTCAATGAACTCCATCAAGATAGCTAAGGATTTGGGACCAACAGAGGCAATTATCGAGGTTCCCCGCTATCAGGAGTTCACGGCGGACGTGCGAACGCTAGCGGACGGTGGGGCACGTTTTTCGCAGATCGCCGGCAACGAACTGATTGTGATTTCGGCTATCGCACCCAGCCCGTCGATCACTCCTGAACCTAACGTTCAGCTGCTGCTCAAGGAGCCGATCCTCACGGGTCAGGGTAGAACGCGTGCGGTACTTCTTGTGAGAGTGTCTGACCTTAACGAGGTTCTTGGTTCTCTCGTACGCCACGGATTTGAAGTGGAACACCTTTATGACTATTAGATCGAGTCGGGTGGACGCGCTTCAAATTTAGCGATCGCTCAATCCGCCATCGACCGCCAGAATCTGGCCGGTTATGAAATCGGGAGCGGTGAGGAAGAAATGTACGGCGTCGGCGATCTCCTCCGGTCTGCCGGATCGGCGCATCGGAGTGGCATCAATCATCCTTTGCGTTCTCGAATCGACGTCGTTGAACGAGATCACGCCCGGAGCGACAGAGTTCACTGTGATTTCGGGAGCGAGCGCTTTTGCGAGCGCCTTAGTCATCATAATCACGCCGGCTTTGGAAGCGCAGTAATGAACGTGATGCGTCCAGGGCCGAATGCCGCCCAAAGAGCTGATGTTTACGATCCGCCCAGCCCCTAGTTCCTTCATCTGCTTCGCGCCTTCCTGGCAGCAAAAGAAAGTAGCTTTCAAGTTGATGTCGTGAATAAAATCCCAATCCGCTTCCGTGATATCGAGCGCATGGAGCCGGGTGAAACGCGCTGCGTTATTGACCAGGCCGTTCAACAACCCGAAGCGATCGCGAACTTCGTGAAATAAACGGCGGATTTCCTCTACATTGGTCAGGTCAGCTTGAAATACAGGTGCGCCATTGCACTCCCGGGATACCTGCTCGGCTTCCTTGTGAGACGTATTGTAATGAATTGCGACGTCGAATCCGCGGCGCGAGAGCTCGATGGCGATTACGCGTCCGATGCGCTTGGCAGCTCCGGTAATTAAGATCCGGCGTGGTTCACTCAACGGGAAACTCGGAAATAGCTTTCGCCGTGCAAAGGATATCTTCCAGCGTATGCGCCGCTGAGACGAAGCCTGCCTCAAATTGCGAGGGCGGGAAGTATACGCCGCGATCTAATAAGTGGTGAAAAAATCTGCCAAATGCGTTTGTATCCGAGCGCTTGGCCTGCTCGTAATTGCCCACGGGACCTTCCTGAAAGAAGAATGTGTACATCGACCCGACGCGATTTACGCATGTTCCCTGGGGCGCATGAGAAGTCAATTGAGTGGTCAATTTTTCGAGCGTGTCATACGTTTCAGGATGCTCTTCGAGGTACAGCAACGTGGCTATTCCGGCTGTTACCGCTAACGGATTACCGGAAAGCGTTCCAGCTTGGTAAACAGGCCCGGCCGGCGCGACTTTTTTCATGATTTCGGTTCGTCCGCCATAGGCCGCTAAAGGCAGACCTCCACCGATGATTTTCCCAAGCGTCGTCAGATCGGGATTGATGTTATAAAGCTGCTGCGCACCGCCGCGGCTCAGGCGAAAGCCGGTCATGACTTCGTCGAAAATGAGCAGCGCACCAAATTGATGTGTAAGCTGGCGGAGACCTTCCAGAAAGCCGGGTTCCGGCGGAACGCAACCCATATTCCCGGCTACCGGTTCGACGATCACAGCGGCGATTCGATCGCCTTGTTCGCGAAACGCTGTTTCGACCCGGTCAAGATCATTGAACGGCAATGCGATGGTTGTCTCGGAAAACGATTTCGGCACGCCGGCCGTATCCGGAAGACTCAGGGTAGCGATGCCGGAACCTGCTTTGACGAGCAGAGAATCGACGTGCCCGTGATAGCATCCCTCGAATTTGATGGTAAGGTCGCGACCCGTAAAGCCGCGTGCCAAGCGCAAAGCGCTCATGCACGCTTCCGTTCCAGAGTTGACCAAACGAACCATTTCGACCGAGGGAACGGCGTCGATGATCAGTTCGGCCAATTCCACTTCTCGAGCAGTCGGCGCACCGAAGCTGGTTCCTAGTTCGAGGACGGACGCGAGCGCTTCAATGACGGATTTAGGCCGGTGTCCCAAGATGAGCGGACCCCAGGAACACACGTAATCGATGTATTCGTTACCGTCGACATCGAAGATGTGGGAGCCATCTGCACGAGCGATAAAGCGCGGAGTTCCGCCGACCCCGCGGAATGCGCGTACGGGCGAATTAACCCCGCCGGGAATGTATTTTTGCGCGCGCGCGAAGAGCTCTTGGGACAGGGCGCAATTCATTTTTCGAGACGGAAAACCAACCGGAATTTCACAGACGCCAAGGAACATGATGGCATTTCCGACCTACACCGGAAGTTATAATCACACTGGTATGGCATGAACCAATACGATGTGATTATTGCCGGCGCGGGGCCAGCCGGCTCGATGAGCGCCTTTCACCTGGCCAAGGCGGGTGCTCGCGTATTGGTGCTGGATGCGCAATGGTTTCCGCGGGAGAAGGCGTGCGGGGGCGGTGTCCAGCAGAGGGCGGCGCAACGGATCCCTTTCGATTTCAGCTCGGTGGTCCGCGGCAGATTGAGCGGTTTTGAGCTGACTTTTAATTTCGGTCAGAATTGCTTACGGACCTATCCCGACGATCTCGTTTACAGCGTTCTCCGGTCCGAATTCGATCAATTTCTGCTTGCGCAGGCCGTGCGTGCCGGCGCCCATGTACAACACGGCGTGAGAGTGCTCGGGGTTTCGAGTGGGCCCGAATCTGCGGAAGTCCAAACCAGTGCCGGCGCGCTGAGCGCAAGATATGTCATAGGCGCGGACGGAGCGAACAGTGTCATCGGAAGGCTCCTAAACCGGCGCGACAATTACTTCTGGCAGGCGGCGCTCTACTGCGAAGTTCCGGAGGAACATCTAGCGCCGGGTGGCTTGGCATACCAGAACATGCGCGTGGATTGGGGCACTTTGCCGAGCGGTTATGCGTGGATTTTTCCCAAGGTCGGTTCCGCGAATATCGGCGTGGGTTGCCCGGCCCCGTTGGGTCGAATGTTGCGGCCTTATTTGAAGAGCTTCATCAGCGCGGAAGGGATTCTTAAGTCGCAAGCCCTCGAGGCTCTTCGCTTCAAAGGGCACCAGCTTCCCACTTTGACGAAGCGAACCGTGCTCGAAAACTCTTCGGTGATGCTTGTTGGAGACGCAGCGGGGCTAGTCGAGCCTTTCACCGGCGACGGGATCTCGCAAGCTTGCCATAGCGCCGAGCTGGCCGCTGAATCCATACTCGATTCGCTCGATAACCGATGCGCGCAGCGCACGTACACGCAGAAGGTGCTGCGGGAGATTGGTAGCGAGCTCATCTGGTCG
>JAFASD010000164.1 GCA_019244945.1 Acidobacteriaceae bacterium
GTCAAAGCCGCCAATTCCGGGAAAGTGATCTACGCGGATCGATTAGGCATTTACGGTAATTGCATCATCATCGACCACGGCTACTCCCTCCAAAGCCTCTACGGACATCTGAGCAGAATCGGAGTGAAAGTGGGGGATATGATCCAAAAAGAGCAGCAGATTGGAATCAGTGGATCAACTGGAATGGCGTTCGGAGACCACGTGCACTTCAGCATGTTGATCGCCGGAGACCAAGTGGACCCGAAGGAATGGTGGGACGAGCATTGGATTCACGATCGAATCCTGAGCAAAATCGGCCCGAATGCTGGAAAGGAAATGTCAGCGTCGGCAAAGCCGCGCGAGCAACCGCCGGCCCCGAAACACAAGAAGAGTCACAAGCGATAGCTGGTGACTCTATTTCTTCTCTTCGCCCTCTTCTTTACCTTCGCGAATCTGCTTAGCGCGTTCTTCACGGCGGGCAGCCCGTTCTGCGGCTCGCTTGACCAGTTCGGATCCGACCAGCTCGAGCTTGGCCGTCTCAGCGCCGTCGCCTTTGCGCCAGCCAAGCCTCACGATCCGCGTATAGCCGCCTTCGCGTTGATTGAATCGTGGGCCTAACTTGTCGAACAGTTTCTTGACAGCTTCCGGCCCAATCAGAAACGCTGCAGCCTGACGCCGTGCATGCAAGCTGTCCTCTTTTGCAAGGGTGATCATCTTCTCGACGAGCGGCTTCGCGGCCTTGGCTTTCGGAACGGTCGTGGTAATCCGCTCGTCTTGGATGACGTTCGTCACCAGCCCGCGCAAGAGCGCGCGCCTGGCGCTGATATCACGCTTGAGCTTCACTCCTGCTTTGCGGTGACGCACGTTTACTCCTCGGCTCCGGCGTAAGTTTCGGCGCCAAACTCCGACGGTGGTGGCGGCGTGCCACCGACCAGCCGTCCCTGTGAGTCGAATTTCATGCCGAAGGAGAGCCCGAGGCCGGAAAGGATTTCCTTGATCTCGTTCAAGGACTTGCGTCCAAAATTCTTCGTCCGCAGCATCTCCGATTCGCTCTTCTGAACGAGGTCGCCAATCGTCTGAATGTTCGCGTTTTTCAGGCAGTTATAAGAGCGTACGCTGAGCTCCAGCTCTTCGACCGAGCGGTTGAGCACCTCATTCATCTGATTGATGGCTCGCTCCGCTGGCTCCTCTGAGATCTCGGGCGTCTCTTCAAAGTTGATGAAGATCGTCATATGATCTTTGAGCAGCTTGGATGCTTGGCCGACTGCATCCTGCGGGGAGATCGCGCCATTTGTCCACACTTCGACCGTCAGCTTGTCGTATTCCGTGTTCTGACCGAGGCGCGCGGCTTCCACCGTATAGTTCACCTTGCGAACCGGCGAGTGCACCGAGTCGATTGGAATGTAGCCAATCGGCAGATCCTCGTCGTAATTGCGGTCTGCCGACACATACCCGCGCCCGCTCTTGATCCGCATCTCGATATTGAGTTTGCCGCCCTCGCCTACAGTCGCGATATGTAGATTTCGATCCAGTACTTCGACGTCATTATCGGTCTGGATTTGGCTGCTCATCACCTCGCCCGGAGCTTCCACGCGAAGATGCGCGATGCGGGTGCCTTCACCGGTCATCTTAAACGGAACCTGCTTCAGGTTAAGAATGATATCCGTAGCGTCTTCGACAACACCCGGAATGGGGCTGAACTCATGCGAAACGCCATCGATGCGAACGCCGGTAATCGCGGCGCCCTCGATGGAGCTCAGCAGAACACGCCGCAAGCCGGTGCCGATCGTGGATCCAAATCCACGCTCGAACGGCTGTGCCGTGAATTGCCCGAACCGCTCGGTGAGCGATTCCGTATTTGCAACTAAACGTTTGGGCTTCTGAAATCCTTTAAACATAGTTTGTTTTTTGATCCTCTTCGTCGATTTCCGAAGGCTTTTACTTCGAGTACAGCTCGACGATGAGCTGTTCGTTCAATTGGATCTGCACCAACTCGTCACGCTTGGGTTGCTGCAATATTTTCGCTTTCAGGGCGTCGCGATCTACTTCCAGCCAGGATGGGCTGGGCGTGTGAGCTGTCGCATCACGCGCGGAAAGAATCGCGGAATTATCCCTGCTGCTTTGCCTCACTTCGACGACATCGCCCGGTTTCACGGTGAACGACGGGATGTTTACTTTACGGCCGTTCACGGTGACATGACCATGCCGGACAAGTTGTCTTCCTTGCGCGCGGCTGGTGGCTATTCCCATGCGATAGGCCACATTATCGAGCCTTCGCTCCAAAATGGCCAGCATCAACTCACCGGTGATACCTTTTTGATTCACCGCTTTCTCGTAAAGGTTCCGGAATTGCCCTTCGAGAATGCGATAGTAGCGCCGCGCCTTCTGCTTCTCGCGAAGCTGAAGACCGTACCCGACGAGCTTGGCCTTTTTGTCCTTGCCGTGCTGGCCAGGAGCGAAATTGCGCTTCTCGATTGCGCATTTTTCGGTGTGGCAGCGCTCTCCTTTTAAAAACAGCTTCATGCCCTCGCGGCGGCAAAGCCGGCATACAGGGCCGCTATAACGTGCCAATCAAAACCTCCCAAAGCTGAGCATGACTGCTATATCCGCCTCTGAACTAGACGCGCCGTTTCTTAGGCGGACGGCATCCGTTGTGCGGAATCGGCGTAACGTCCCGGATAGACCTCACCTCGATCCCAGCAGTTGACAACGCGCGAACTGCCGATTCGCGCCCCGATCCCGGTCCCGCCACGCGAACTTCCACTGCTCGCAAACCCGATTCCTTAGCTTTATTGGCGGCGGTCAGCGAAGCCTGCTGAGCGGCAAACGGCGTCCCTTTTCGCGAGCCGCGGAACCCAAGCGAACCCGAGCTGGACCATGCCAGCACATTCCCCAAAGGATCCGTGAACGTGATGATGGTGTTGTTAAACGACGCCTGGATGTGTACCGTTCCAAACGGGACGTTCTTCTTTTCCTTCTTCTTGAAGGATTTCTTCTTTGCCGTTTTTGCAGGTGCCTTCGCCATCTAACTCTGTTCTCCGATTTAGGTCTTGGCTGCCGATTTCTTCTTGTTCGCGATAGTGCCCTTACGAGGACCCTTTCGCGTACGCGCGTTCGTGTGGGTGCGCTGGCCGCGAACGGGTAAGCCGCGCCGGTGGCGTAGACCACGATAAGATCCCATTTCCATCAATCGCTTGATGTTCATCGAGACCTCTTTGCGCAGATCGCCTTCGATCGCGCCTTCGCCCTCGATCAGGTTGCGCAGGTGGTTCACTTCTTCTTCCGAGAGATCCGCGACTTTCTTGTCGGGATCCACATGGGCCCGATGAAGAAGTGACAACGAACGCGTCCGTCCGATGCCATAAATATAGGTCAATCCAATCGCCGCACGCTTTCTCGCCGGCAAATCAATTCCTGCTATACGCGCCATAAAAGTCCCTCAACCCTGCCGCTGCTTGTGCTTCGGATTCGTGCAGATGACACGCACCACGCCGTGCCGGTGGATCACCTTGCACTTGTCGCACAATTTCTTTACCGATGCTCTTACCTTCATCCTGTTAACCTCTCGCTGGCCCATCAGGGCCGCGTTAGCACCCAAGGCCCGTTCTCGGTCACCGCCACCATGTGCTCGAAATGAGCCGAGTACGATTTATCCTGCGTCACCGCGGTCCATTTGTCCGGCAAAACCTTGGTATCTGCCTTGCCCGCGTTGACCATCGGTTCAATCGCCAAAACCATTCCGGGCTTCAGCCGTGGATTCTCTCCCCTTCGGTCGACATAATTCGGGATCTGCGGCTCCTCGTGGAGCGAAGTTCCAATGCCGTGCCCCACAAAGTCGCGGACGATTGAAAAGCCATTCGAAATGACATGCTTCTCTACCGTCCCGCAAACGTCGAACAAGCGATTGCCGGACCGAACCCGGTCAATCGCCAACTCTAAACTTTCCTCGGTGATCTTCAACAGTCGTTTCACCGAATCATTCACTTGGCCAACCGCCACCGTGGTGGCCGAATCACCGTAATATCCATTCAGCAGAACGCCCGTGTCGATCGAAACGATATCGCCCGACCGCAATCTACGCCTCGATGACGGCATCCCATGAACGACTTCTTCATTCACCGAAGTGCACAGAACATACGGATATTTGCTACCCGAAGCCTGCGTGTAATAACCTTTAAACGCCGGTTTCGCGCCGGCATCGGAGATCATCTTTTCCGCGGCGATTTCGAGATCGTGCGTCGAGGCGCCTTCCGCCACCATACCTTTCAGATCTTCGAGGATCCGGTAAACCAGCAATCCGCTACGGCGGAGCTTCTCCAGCTCCATTGCGCTCCTTCGCACGATCATGGCGCAACGCCCGCGGCGGGAACAGCTTTGGGATACTCAAGCGGGACGCCCTGAATCAGACCGGATTTAGCCAATGCGTCGCAGATATTGCGCATGATCTGATCCGGCGGGGCTCCCGCGCCACTAATTTCAAACATCGGAACGCCCGCCTGCTGAAAATAGTTCAGAAGCGGACGTGTTTGCGATTCGTACTCACGAAGCCGCTCACGGATGACCGACTCGCGATCATCTTCGCGGGTAATCAGCGTAGCTCCGTCAAGATCGCAGATCCCGGCAACCTTAGGCGGATTTGTTTTCAAGCTGTAAAGGGTTCCGCAAACAGGACACTGACGACGGCCACTGAGGCGAGCTACGATTTTATCGCAGTCAACCACTAAGTGTACCACGGCCGGCTGGAACTTGTACCGGCCCATCATCCCCAGTAGAACCCCTGCCTGATTCAGAGTACGAGGGTAGCCGTCCAGGATAATGCCCGACCGGCAATCCGGTTCCGCGATCCTGGTTTCGACGAATTCGTTTACCAATTCATCGGGAACCAGCTTGCCCGATTTCATGAGTTGAACCACCTGTTGTCCGATCCCATCCTGCGCGTCGATGTGCTTTCGCAGCATATCGCCTGTCGAAATATGTGGTCCGTTTAAGCAGTGCCGCAAAAGTTTGGCTTGAGTGCCTTTGCCCGAGCCGGGCGATCCGAACAGGATCACGGCCGGTATGGGCCGGGTTGTGGTGTTCGCATCCAAGGAGTTTAAGCCGTCGTGCTTCGTCGGCCGCGGATACGGCCGGAGCGGGGAGTGAAGCCCTCGTAATGGCGCATAATTAGCTGCGCTTCAATTTGGTTGACGGTATCCATCGCCACTCCAACGACGATCAGCAGCGAGGTGCCTCCGAAGTAGAAGTTCACGCCCAGGCCATCCAGC
>JAFASD010000188.1 GCA_019244945.1 Acidobacteriaceae bacterium
CGCGCTTCGGGCATCAGATCCGAGACGGCAAGCGCTCGTTCCAGATCGCCACATTCGAACTTCATGCGCTTGACTCCATCAACATCCTCTTCAGCTCCCGCTTCGCTTCGAACAGCCAACTGCGTGATGTGCCTTCCGGAACCTCCAGGATTCCGGCAATTTCCGAGTGCTTTAGACCTTCCACTTCAAACATCACGAACACGAGGCGTTGGCGGTCGTTCAAAGATTCCAAAGCGCGTTCGAGCGCAATTTTCAGAGGCAACTTGGAATCGGTGGATAGCTCCCGCGGGGCGGGTTTTTCCGCGAGCCTCTGCCGTTTCCGCATCACGTCATAGCAGCAGTTAATGAGAATCCGGTAAATCCAGGTCGAAAGCGAGGACTGCCCTTCGAAGCGCCGTACCGCTCTGTACACTTTCAGGAAAGTTTCCTGAACCGTGTCTTCTGCATCCGCACGGCTCCCTATTAAATGAAACGCCAAACTTTTCATTCGCGCCGAATGCAGCTCGTAAAGCCGCTCGTAGGCGCGCAGGTTCCCGCGCTTGCATCCTTCTGCAAGCTCCGCGTCCGTCGGATTCTCCGGCAGGCTAGCGGCGAACTGGAGCGGCAACGCTATCTCCCACACCACATTGCTCTTCTTCGCGCTTTAGACGGTACAAGAATGCAAAACGTTGGGCATAGAGAAAAGTTCCCGGGATGAGGCGGCTGTGCGATACCGGGAGCGGCCGGGTGGATGCGGGAACTGCGGGTTTGGGTCCTTCTAAACGACTGGTACTTGACCTTTTCCCTACCCGGGAGGCATAGTAGACCTTTTCCTTTAGGGGGCGCCTTGTTCCAACTCTCTGTAATTTCACGAAGATTGATCGGTTGGGTATTGTTTGCCGCATGCGCTTCCGCCCAGACGGTCACCGCGACGCTCGCCGCTGGAACCAGCCCGGATGCCATTGCCGTGAATCCGGTCACCAACAAGATCTACGTTGCAAATAGCGGTAGCAACAATGTCACGGTGATTGACGGGGCGACGAACAACACAACCACGGTGGCCACCGGGATGGATCCGGTCGCTCTGGCGGTGAACACGGTCACCAATCAGATCTATGTTGCAAATAGCAGTAGCAGCAATGTCACGGTGATCGACGGAGCAACCAACACCACCACCACCGTGACCGATCTGAACGCAACGAATCCTGTCGCCGTGGCGGTGAACCCGGTCACCAACCAAATCTACGTGGTAAATAAGGGCACCAATAACGTCACCGTGATCAATGGCGCCACCTACTCAACCACGGTGAGCGTCGGAACGAATCCTGTCGCCGTGGCCGTGAACCCGGTCACCAACAAAATCTACGTAGTAAATAACGGCAGCAACAACGTTACAGAGATTAACGGCGCCAATAACATCGTCACCACTAAGGCCGTGGGATCGGGGCCTGTCGCTGTTGCGGTGGACCCAATCGTTAACAAGACCTATATTACGAACTACACCGGCAACACCGTCACGGTGATCCGAAGCAACAACACGACCACAAGTGCTAACGGGGGTGGGAGCCCCCAAACGGTTGCCGTTAACCCGGTTGCGGGCTCCGTTTTTTGGACGAACGCCGGGAACACTCACATCTCGTATTTCAGCGCGACCACTGGCAGCGGTCACACCATCAATAATAACGGTTACACCCCAACGTCGCTGGCCGTGAACCCGGTCACCAATCAAGTATATGTGACGAACGGCGCCAATGATACAGTAACCGTGTTCACGGGCACCTCGGGTCCCCCCACCGCCACCGTAGCTGACCCGAACGCGACCAGCCCGGGAGCCGTGGCAGTCAACCCGGTCACGAACAAGATCTATGTGGCGAATAACGGCAGCAATAACGTCTCTGTGATCGACGGGGCGACTAACGCCACCGCCACCGTACCCGATTCAAACGGGACGGAGCCTGACGCGGTGGCGGTAGACGCCGCAACCAACAACATCTACGTGGCGAATTTGAGCAGCAAAAATGTCACTGTGATCGCCGGTGGTACCAACACCACCACCACAGTCACCGTCGGCAATAAACCCCAGGCCGTGGCCGTGAACCCCATCACCGACGATATCTACGTGCCGAATTTGGGCGATAACAGCGTGACCGTCATCAACGGCGCGAACAACGGCACTGCCACCGTAACCGATCCAAAGGCGAGCGGACCAGTCCAAGTCGCGGTGAACCCCGTCACCAACAAGATCTACGTGGCAAACTGCGGCTCGTACTGCGGCGCTAGCGGCAACGGCAGCATCACGGTGATCGACGGCGCTACGAACAACACTACCAACATCACCGATCCGAATGCGAGCGGACCGGTCGCCATCGCAGTGAACCCGGTCACCAATAGGATCTATGTGGCGAACTATAACAGCAACAACGTCACGGTGATCAACGGCTTTACAAATGGCGTGACTACGGTAACCGATCCACACGCAATCAATCCGACTTCCGTGGCGGTGAACCCGGTCACCAATAACACCTACGTCGCCAATAGCGGGAGCGACAATGTCACGGTGATCGATGGCGCCACGAACAGCGTAACTACCGTTACCGATTCGAGTGCGAGCGTCCCGGGCGCCGTGGCGGTGAACCCGGTCACCAACAAGATCTATGTGGCCAACAACAACAGCAACAGTGTCACCGTAATTGACGGCGCGACCAACAAAACGACCACCGTGAGCGATCCGAATGCGACCACTCCCTTGGCGATAGCGGTGAACCTGACCACCAACAAGATCTATGTCGCCAACCGAGGCAGCGGCAATGTCACCGTGATCGACGGCGTCACCAACACTATTCTGACGGATTCAATCGCGAGCGACCCTGTTGCCGTCGCGGTGAACCCGGTCACCAACGAGATCTACGTTCCGAACCAGTCCAGCAATAACGTCACCGTAATCGTCGAATCGAACGTGCAGGCGGTTCCGCTCCAGGCGAGCATCACGGCGCAAACCAACAATGAAGTCACGGGCGCGAGCGCTACCTTCAGCTTTTCGGCATCGAGCAGTTTCTCGCCGACGGCTCCGCCGCCGGACGGGCTGTATTATCAACTGGACACCTGGCAGGGACCGTGGCAGCCGGCTACCAGCCAGGGCTCGAATACCTTCAGCGGCACTGTTTCCGGGCTTGCGCCGGGGACCCACATTCTTTACGCCTATTCGACCGACGGGCAGGATGCCACGTCCACGAATACCGGGCAGCAGAGCAGCCCGCTCATCAGTAACATTACGGCTTACGTGTTCCTGGAGCTACCTCCCACTGGGACACCTTCAATAGTTTCGGCGAGTCCGAATGCGGCGAGCGGCGCAGCGCAAACCTTTGTCCTGACTTACTCGGATACGGGCGGCACGGATGCACTGCAGTTTGTATCCGTGGATTTCAACTCGACCTTGACGGCGGCGCACGGTTGTTCGGTCCGCTATGAACAGGCGTATTACAACCAAGCCAAGAGCGCGCTGTATCTGTACAATGACGCCGGGAATGCGGTCAAGGGTCCGCTTGTGCCGGGCTCTTCGGGGACGCTCATGAACAGCCAATGCACCATCAATGGAATGGGCAGCTCAGTTACTACGGATGGCAACAACTTGGTGCTGAACCTGTCGGTGACGGCCAGCAGTAGTTTCGAAGGCGCGAAGAATATTTATATGTATGCGGCGGATAATAGCCCGGCGATTACCGGCTGGGTGAATGAAGGGACCTGGACGCCTTCCCCTCCGTTTGTACCTTCCGTGGTGTCCGCGAGCCCGAATCCGGCTACCGGGGCGGCGCAAAATTTTGTGCTGAAATACGCGGATACAGGCGGCTATGGCGTGCTCACGTCGGTCGGGGCGTTGTTCAATGCGACGCTCAGCTCGAAAAGCGGCTGTTATGTGTACTACGCGCCGCAAACCAATCTGCTGTATCTGCAGAACGATAACGGACAGGGCGCGACGTCGATTACTCCAGGTTCGGGGACACTCACGAACAGCCAGTGCACGATTAACGGCAACTCGACTTCGGTAGTGACCTCGGGGAACAACCTGACGCTAAATCTGGCAGTCACGGCGAGCGGTAAGTTCGAAGGCGCAAAGAATATCTATATGTATGCGGCGGACAGCACCTCGGCGACTACCGGCTGGGTGAAAGAAGGGATCTGGACGCCTTCGCCTCCGTTTGTGCCTTCCATCGTATCGGCGAGTCCGAATCCGGCGCTGGGGCCGTCGCAGAACTTTGTGTTGGAATACTCGGATACGGGCGGCTATGCTGCGCTTACCTCGGTAGCGGCGCTGTTCAACAGCAGTCTGAGCTCGAAGAACGCGTGCTATGTCTACTACTCCCCGCAAACCAACCTGTTGTATCTGCAGAATGACAACGGAGAAGGAGCGACGTCGATTACTCCCGGTTCGGGGACGCTATCGAATAGCCAGTGCACGATTACCGGCAGCTCGACTTCGGTAACGACCTCCGGGAATAACTTGACGCTGAATCTGGCGGTGATGGGCAGCGTTACGTTCACCGGCGTCCAGAAGATCTACATGCGGGCCGCCGACGATAGCGGCGCCAGCAGCGCCTGGGTGGATGAGGGGACCTGGGCGCCGTAGGTTAGTCGTCGATCTGACATTTCTTACGTTTGGAATAGCCGGGCGAGGACGCCCGGCGCGGAGGGGGACGTCCGCCCCACTAAGAAAACGGCAACGGAATTGCAAGGTATTCAGCGAGTACGACCAGCAAGGGCAGTCGCTGAATAGGCGTAGTTTTAAAGAAACTTGTTTTTCGGGTTAGCCGGTTTCGAAAACTTTTGCGCATGAGTAAGTGAAGCCAGAAAAAGGCTGGTATGTGGAGGAGAAATGCGCGTTCAATTCGAAACCTTAATGGTTACATCCTTATTCTTAGCGGCTGCTTGCGCGTCAGGGCAAACCCTGACGGCCACCGTTTCTACCGGAACCGGACCTACTGCGGTCGCCGTAAACCCGGTCACGAACAAAATCTACGTGTCGAACTCGGACCTCACAATTACCGTGATCGATGGCGCCACGAACAAAACCGCCAGTGTGAAAAATTCTGGCTTCGGAACCCCGTGGGCCGTGGCGGTAAACCCGGTGACCAACACGATCTATGTGGCCGACAACAGCAGCGACTCCGGCAACGTGACGATCATCAATGGCGCCACGAACAGCACCTCTGCTGTGTTTACCGACGCCAATACAATTGCCGTGGCTGTGAACCCGGTCTCCAACACTGCTTACGCGGTGAACGGCGGCAGCAGCGACGTCTTAGTGATCTCCGGACCCACTGTGGACGTCGGATTTGCCCCCGAGGCTCTGGCAGTGAACCCGGTTTCCAACAAGATCTATGTGGCGAACAATGGCGGCAATAACGTCACGGTAATCGACGGTGTGTCGAACAGCACCACAAATGTGACCGACCCGTTCGCGGTCGGCCCGGTTGCTGTGGCGGTGAATCCGGTCACCAACAAGATCTACGTGGCAAACAGCAATAGCAACACGGTCACCGTGATTAACGGCGCCACAAACAGTACCACAAGCGTGAACGTGGGAAGCAGCCCGGGCAGCGTAGCGGTGAACCCGGTCACGAATAAAATCTATGTAGCTAATGGGGGCAGCAGCACCGTCAGCGTAATCGACGGAGCCACCAACTCTGTCAGCACCGTGAACGTGGGAGGCAACGCTGCCGCAGTGGCGGTGAACCCGATCAGCAACCAGGTTTACGTGACGGTTGGCGCGGGTAACCTGGTCGTGATTGACGGCGCCACAAACAGCACCACGACCGTGAGCGCCGGAACCGAAGCTGACGCAGTGGCAGTGAACCCGGTCACTAACAAGATATACGTTACGAACAATTCGGGCAACACCGTCGCTGTAATCGATGGGGCGACGAACAAATTAGCGTCGGTGAGCGCCGGGACCAATCCCGAGGCGGCGGCGGCCAACCCGGTTACGGACAAGATCTACATCGCGAACAACGGCAGCAACAACGTCACGGTAATCGACGGGCCCACAAACGCTACCACCAGCGTGAGCGTTGGAAGCGGCCCCGATGCGGTGGCACTGAATCCGATGACCGATAAGGTTTACGTGGCAAATGGCGGGAGCAATAATGTCACGGTAATCGACGGAGCTACGAACAGCACCACCACTGTAACCGGTTCAAAAGCCAACGACCCGGTTGCCGTGGCGGTAAATGCGGTTACCAATAAAATCTACGTTGCGAATTTGATCAGTAATAATCTGACGGTGATTGACGGAGGTACCAACAACACGAGCACGGTTACTACTGGAAGCAATCCCGACGCCGTGGCGGTGAACCCAGTGACTAACACGATCTATGTGGCTAATGAGAGCAGCGGTAACGTGACGGTGATCGATGGCGCCACAACTTCTGTGACAGCAACTGTTAGCGCCGGAACGAATCCCGTAGCTGTCGCGGTGAACTCAGTCACGAACAAGATTTTTGTGGCGAACATCAACAGCAACAATATCACCGTTATCGACGGTGCGACAAACACGACCATGACGGTGAAGGACCCCAATGCGAACGGCCCCGACGCCGTGGCAGTAAACCCTTTTACCAATAAGATTTACGTGACGAATATCAGCAGTAACAATGTCACCGTGATCGACGGTGTGACATACACAACTACAACCGTCAATCCTGGCGCCGCTCCGAGAGCTGTGATGGTGAACCCGGTCACGAATAAGATCTACGTGGCGAACGGCAGCGGTAACAATGTCACTGTAATCGATGGCGCGACTAACGTCGCCACAACCGTTGCTGCAGGAGGCGGGCCATATGCCGTGGCGGTTAACCCGTTTACCAATATGATCTACGTGCCCAACGCTAGCAGCAGTAACGTCACCGTGATCGCTGAACAGATTGTGCAAGCGATCCCATTACAGGCCGCGATCACTCCTCTAACGGGGAATGAGGTGACCGGCGCAGTTGCGAGTTTCAGCTTCATGGCATCGAGCAGCTTCTCGCCGATAACGCCTCCGCCGGACGGTCTTTACTATCAAGTGGACACCTGGCAAGGACCCTGGCAGGCCGCGACTAACGAAGGGTCGGACCATTTCAGCGGAGTAGTTTCCGGAATGCCGCCGGGGACGCACATTCTCTACGTCTACTCGACCGATGGCCAGGATGCCACCTCGACGAACACAGGTTCCCAGAGCAGCCCTCTGATCAGCAACATCACAGCTTACCTGTTTTTGGCTGTGCCTCCTACAGGGCAGCCCTCGGTAGTTTCGGCGAATCCGAATGACGTGAGTGGCGAATCGCAAACGTTCACGTTGACCTATTCCGATACGGGCGGGTCCGCAGCTCTCCAGGCGGTGACCGTGGATTTCAATGGATCGCTGTCTGCTACCCACGCTTGTTATGTGTACTACCTTCAGGTCTATTACAATGAGGCTGCCAGCGGCATTTACCTGGCGAATGATACCGACACGGCTGTTTTGGGGCCGCTCACTCCGGGTTCTTCCGGGACTCTCTCCAACAGCCAATGCACTATCAATGGAACGGGCAGCTCGGTTGCCAGGAGCGGCGATAACCTTACCTTTACGCTGTCGGTGACTGCGAGCAGTAGCTTCACAGGCGCGAAAAACATCTATATGCGCGCACGCGACAACAGCCACACGGGAACGGCTTGGGTGAACGAGGGTGTCTGGACACCTTCGGCGCCGCCGGTTCCTTCGGTTGTGTCGGTGACTCCGAATGCCGCTTCGGGCACGAGCCAAACGTTTGCGCTGGAATACTCGGACACCGGGAGCTACAACGACCTGACGACGGTAGCCGCGCTCTTCAACGCAACTCTCAGTTCTAAGAACGCGTGCTACGTGTACTACACGCCGAAAAACCATCTGCTCTATTTGCAGAACGATAACGGACAAGGCGCGACGTCGATTACTCTGGGGTCTGGCACGCTGGCAAATAGCCAATGCACGATCAACGGGACCGCCTCCTCGGTGGCGGAATCGGGCAACAACCTTACGCTGAACCTGGTCGTAACCGCGAGCAGCACCTTCACCGGGAGCAAGACCACCTACATGTATGCGGCTGACACGAGCAACGCCAATACCGGGTGGGTGAAGAAAGGGACCTGGGCGCCGTAGGAAGTTAGCGGCGCCAGCGCTTGGAAATGTCTTTCATTCTTCGCGCAGCTTCCAT
This sequence comes from Acidobacteriaceae bacterium, assembly GCA_019244945.1. GTDB lineage: Bacteria > Acidobacteriota > Terriglobia > Bryobacterales > Bryobacteraceae > Bog-105. The sequence continues at coordinate 8,187 of JAFASD010000188.1, forward strand.
CAAATTCTCGATCGAATTCGCGTAGCTGAAGCGGATGTATCCTTCGCCATGTTCGCCGAAAGCTCCGCCGTTGAGGCAGGAGACCCCGGCTTCCTCGAGGAGGAAATCGGCCAGCTTCTTTGAGGGAATCCCGGTGGCTTCAACGTTCGGAAACGCGTAGAAGGCTCCGCCGGGCGATGCGCAGCGAAAGCCGGGCACTTCACCGAGCGCGGCACAAAAGGCGTCGCGGCGGCGGCGGAACTCAGCGACCATTTTCTCGACTTCGGTTTGCGGTCCGGTGAGAGCTTCGATCGCGGCGCGTTGAGTGAAACTGGCCGTGCAGGAGTTGGAGTTGACCATCAGCTTATTGACGGCATCCACGAGCCATTCCGGCATGACTCCGTAACCGATGCGCCAGCCGGTCATTGCGTAGGTCTTGGAAAATCCATCCAGAATGATGGTTTTTTCGAGCATTCCAGGAACACTGGTAATGGAGAACGGCGTTTCTTCGGTGTAATAGATGCGCGCATAGATCTCGTCGGAGAGCACGATCAAATCGCGGTCCCGAATTAGATTTGCGATTTCCTCGATGTCCTGCTTAGGAATCACGCCGCCGGTCGGATTTTGAGGCGAGTTGAGAATCAGCAATTTGGTCCGTTCAGTGAGGCGGTCGCGCAGGAGATCGAGATCCAAAGAAAAGCCCCGGCTCTCGATGAGAGGGATGGGCACCGGCTTCGCCTCGAGAAAACGGATCATGGAGTGATAGATCGGAAAACCGGGATCGGGGTAGATGACTTCGTCTCCGGGCTCGAGCAAGGCGAGCATCGGGAAAAAAATGATCGGCTTACCTCCGGGAACGACGCACACGTGCTCGGGTCCGACACTGATGTTGCGTGTGCTAGAGATGTAAGCGGCGATGGCTTCGCGCAGCTCGGGCAAGCCTTGCGTCGGTCCATAATGCGTCCAGCCTTCATCGAGAGCGCGTTTGGCTGCCTCAACGATGTTGTGAGGTGTCGGAAAATCAGGCTCACCGATTTCGAGATGGACGACACTGCGGCCTGCGGCCTTCAGGTCTTGTGCTTTTACCAGAACGTCGAAAGCGGATTCCACGCCGATCCGCTCCATTCGCTGGGCGAGTTTCATATATCGAGTTTCGTATATGAAGCTTCCCAGAAAGCGAAAAGGGAACCTTTCGGTTCCCTTTTGTCGCGTCGATCGTGTTCGACCCTGGAGTTGTGACTAGTTGGTCCCCTTCGAAACGGGGCAGTACGAGTATAGCGTTTTGTTAGCTGATTTTTTCGGCGATGGACTTGGCCTGAACAAATTGCAGCAGGTAATCGGGGCCGCCGGCCTTCGAATCGGTTCCCGACATATTGAAACCGCCGAAAGGATGCGCGCCCACCATGGCGCCCGTGCATTTGCGGTTGATATATAAGTTGCCGACGAAGAATTGCCGCTTGGCTCGTTCGGCTTTTTCGGGATTGGTGGTAAAAACTGCGCCAGTGAGGCCGTATTCAGAGTCGTTTGCAAGCTGGAGCGCGTGGTCGAAATTCTCTGCTTTGGTGACGGCCAGAACAGGTCCGAAAATTTCTTCCTGGAAAATGCGGGCTTTCGAGTCTATGTCGGCAATCACGGTCGGTTTGATGAAATAGCCTTCGCCGTCAGCAGGTGTTCCGCCAGCGATGAGGCGGCCTTCTTTTATTCCGGTTTCGATGTATTTGAGGATTGACTCTTTTGCCCGCGCGTTAATCACGGGGCCCATATAGTTCGCCACATCATCGGAGGGACCGATGGTCAGAGTTTCAACCTTAGCTTTTAACTTGTCGAGAAAATCGTCGTAAACGGATTCGTCCACAATGGCGCGGGAACAGGCAGAGCACTTTTGGCCTTGGTAACCGAAGGCGGAATAAAGAACGCCCACGACGGCTTGATCCAGATCGCTTTCGCGGTCGACGAT
>JAFASD010000228.1 GCA_019244945.1 Acidobacteriaceae bacterium
AGATCACGTCTTCCATGCGCGCGCCGCGCAAACTCTTTGCCGATTGCTCGCCGAGCACCCAACTGATGGCGTCGCTGAGATTGGATTTACCGCAGCCGTTCGGACCCACAATGGCGGCGATGCCGCTGCCGTGGAACTTCATCTCTGTCCGGTCGTAAAAGGATTTGAATCCTTGTATCTCGACACGCTTGAGCTTAAGCAACGATCCGTTCCTCCCCAAAACATTTTCTCGGGGGTATGTTTCTATGGTACAGGCGCGGGCCAGGCGTGTAAAGGGGCAGTGCGAATCGCGTCGTACCGTTGATCATCCCAGAGCCTCGTTTGCTCACGTCCTACATATAGAGTGGTGGTTTGTGCCGTATGTGGTAAATGAAGGCGCAAGGCTGTACTGGCGAGAGGAAGGCGCGGGTACTCCGATCCTTCTCATTATGGGGCTGAGCTTCACCCATGAGATGTGGTTTCGCGTTCTTCCCTGGATCACGTCGCGTTACCGGGTGATTCTTTTCGACAATCGCGGGATGGGGCGAAGCGATGTTCCGAGAGGTCCGTATTCGATTCGGCAGATGGCTCGGGATGCGCGGGCGGTGCTCGATGCGGCGGGCGTTCGGGCCGCGCATGTGATAGGCGCTTCGATGGGCGGCATGATTGCGCAGGAAATGGCGCTGCTATGTCCGGAACGCGTTCTCAGCCTGGTGCTCGGATGTACGACGTACAGCGGAGTTTTCGGCAAGTGGCCGCACTTCGGCAAGCGGCCTCGCGGCATGCGGTGGTCGAGAGCGAACCGAGTGGAGCGGGAAGACGCTCTTGCGCCGCTGCTGTATGCGGCAGCAACGCCTCGGGAGCGGCTGGAAGAAGATCTGCGGGTGCGCTGCCAGTGTAGCTGGACTTCGCGCGGTTTTCTAAACCAATTCACTGGCATCCTCTTGTGGAATTCGTATCGGCGGCTGCCACGGATTCGGGTGCCGACCCTGGTGATTCATGGGGAAGAAGATCATCTGGTGCCGCCGCGGAACGGGCGAATTGTCGCATCGCGGATTCCGGGAGCGCAGTTTCAGCTCATTCCACAGGCCGGGCATATCCTGATCACCGATCAACCGGAGGCGTGCAGAGAAGTCATTCTGCGGTTTTTGGAACAGAACGGGGCCGCGGATTAACGCCGATCTACGCGGATGAGTGCAGTTTTACGCGGCCATTTGCTTTTTTTGGGCGAATTCTAGCTGGGAATTGAGCAGCAATTGGTGGTCGGCTTTCGCTTCGGCGAGCAAAATGTCGATTTTGTGCACGTCCTGCTTGCGTTTTTCGATGGAAAGCTTGCGGGCGTGGTCCTCCTGTTTCATCGTCTGCCGTTCGAAGCCAATTTGAGCTTTTCTCTGTTCGGCTCTGAGCTTTAGGAGGTCGTTTAGGCATTTGTGGAAGGCGCGGTCGTTGGTGGTTTGATAGCGCAGAAAGAGCTGGAACTGCTTTTCGTTTTCGGGAGTCAGAAGAGAGTCTCCCAGAAGAATGTTTTGCAGCGTCATGGCGCGCTGGCTGAGCCAGTGGTGCTGCGCCATTTTTTCGACGAGGATGGCTTCGGTGGGGGTGGTGGGCTTATGTTCGAGGCGCAGACTGAGCAGCAGATTGTCGTATGCTTCCGCGTTTTCGGATGGAAGAACGTTGAACGCGCCGCAAAATCCCCAGCGGAAATTGTTGAGGCAGGAAGCGGCCTTGCCTTCTTCCGTTTTGGGGCCGGTGCTGTGTTGGGAATTGGATTGATTGGCTGCGATTTGTTTTTCGGTTGACATGGGAATCTGCCTAAGAGTAAGACGGCTGCGCGGATTGGCAGAAGCTCCTGGAGGTTGTGCCCGGGGCGGGTTGAGGGCTATAAGCCGCTGAAATGGAACGTGATGTGAAGGCGAGTGGGTGCGAGAGAAGAATTACGAACGATTGTGACTGGAGTCGCTCATTCCTCGCGTAAGACTGTGATGGGATCTACGCGAGATGCGTGATACGCCGGAATGCTCGCAACATTGCAGGAACTCGAACATCTGGTGTCGGTTTCGTTTCGCCGACTGAAGCCATCGGTCTGATCGATTCGTTCTGCGATATGCCATAAACCAATTCATTCGATTGACCACGCCGGGCCGGCGCGCTGCGAGAGTGCAAGCGCGTCCTGGTCTAGTATGGAAGACGTTCCCAAGGAGGCGAAGCTCGCGTATGGAGCCGGGATTGAACCTAACTCCGCGACTGCTTAGATTGTTCGTGGTCGCCATCTTTGTTCCATCGCCTACGTGGACTGCCGCTCAGGATGGAGATGCACTCAAGCCATACATTAAGGAGGCGTCGCCCGTCCTGGTTCTTGAGCATGTCCGCTTGATCGACGGTACGGGTGCTGCTCCCAAGGAAGACCAGCGCATTGACATCGAGAGTGGCAAGATCACGCAGGTGCAAGACGCCAGTCCGAACCGCGCCCACCCATCGAAAGCCAAAGTTCTTGACCTCTCGGGAAAGACTGTGATACCGGGCCTAGTGGGCATGCACGAACACCTCTTCTATCCCGCTCCACATGGGGGGCCACCGCGGCTTCAGCTGTGGGTTGAAATGGCCGACAGTGCGCCGAAGCTGTATCTCGCCGGCGGCGTGACGACCGCCCGCACGGCCGGTAGCGTGGAGCCCTACACGGATCTGAGTCTCAAGGCCATGATCGATGCCGGACAGATCCCCGGCCCTAAGCTGTATATCACCGGACCTTATCTCGGCGGCTATCTCGGTCGTGCTCCGCAGATGCACACGTTGACGGGATCGGACGATGCCGCCCGTACGGTGGACTATTGGGCAGCTGAAGGCGTGACCTCGTTCAAAGCGTATATGGACATCAAGCCTGACGAGTTGAAGACCGCCATAGAGCATGCTCATGCCAAGGGATTGAAAGTGACGGGACATCTCTGCGCGGTTGGATTCCGCGAAGCAGCCGCGCTGGGGATTGATAACCTGGAACACGGCATCGTTGTCGATTCGGAGTTTTTCCCAGAAAAGAAACCTGGCATTTGCCCAGATGGCGCCGATGAAGGTCTTCCCAAGAATGTTCAGATCGATAGCGCGCCTGTTCAGCAGACGATCCGCGATCTGGTCTCCCACCATGTTGCGATCACTTCAACGCTCGCCGTATTTGAGGTCAGCGTCCCCAATCGACCATCACTTCTCAGTCAGAATGCTCGTAATTTCATCCGCTTGTCGGAGGTCTTGACTCCCGAAGCTCTCTCCGGGTATCTCCTGGTGCGCAACTTTTACGCGGAAGGAAACCCTCCTGATGAGGCGCGCTTGCTGAAGATGGAGATGCAGTTCGAACGGGAATTTGTGAAGGCGGGGGGCTTGCTCCTCGCGGGCTGCGATCCAACATCATATGGTGGCGTTGTACCCGGGTACTGCGATCACCGCGAAGTGGAGCTCCTAGTCGAAGCGGGATTCACGCCTGTCGAAGCTATCCATATCGCAACCCAAAATGGCGCTATCTTTCTCGGCCAGGATGCCAGTATCGGAACGGTGGCCGTTGGGAAATCGGCAGACCTGGTTGTGATCGCAGGGAATCCCGCCAAGAACATTGACGATATCGAGAATGTAGAAATGGTCTTCAAGGACGGAGTTGGGTACGACCCGGAGAAGTTGATCAAGTCGGCCGCGGGCCTGGTTGGTCTCCGCTAAACGCAAAACGAGAGATACCGGCCGCAAGCACGCGAACAACCCGTGAAAGATGCTTGTGCAGGCTTCCAGAAAACTCACGCTACAGTATCTATGTCCGACGCGGCAGTGAAAGGCTGTCCCGGGAACGTATATAACCGAACCCGAACGTATCATCTCGACTCTGAGCCATAAGCGAAACGATTGGTGTGCCGCA